>JANOJI010000638.1:0-7404 GCA_031408175.1 Ilumatobacteraceae bacterium | reverse complement strand
CCCAACAACGAAGTCGGCGGCATGCGCACCGCACTGGCGATGGGTGCCGCCAAGGGCATACTGGTCAGCGACCCGGCTCTGCAGGGCAGCGATGCGTTGACGACTGCCAAGATCCTGGCCGCGGCGATCACCCGCCTTGGCGGCGCTGACCTGATCATCGCCGCCACCGAGTCGAGCGATGGGTACACCGGCACGGTGCCCGAGCAGTTGGCCGAGGTACTCGGTCTGCCGTCGGTCACTTTCGCCAAGCACGTCGTCGTCGAGGGCGGGTCACTGAAGGTCAATCGCCAGACCGAGGAAGGTTACGACGAGGTCACCTGCCCGCTGCCCGCCGTCATCAGCGTGACCGCCGGTGTCGTCGAGCCGCGCTACCCGAGCTTCAAGGGCATCATGGCCGCGAAGTCCAAGCCGGTCGACACGCTGAGCATCGCCGATCTCGGCGTGACCCCGGTCGGCTGGGACGGTGCAGGCCAGACGATTTCCGGCATCACCAAGGCCGAGGCCCGCGCCGCCGGCGAGATCATCGAAGACGACGGAGAGGGTTACGCCAAGATCGTGGCGTTCCTCGAGAACCTGAAGGTCATCTGAGGAGCACCATGAACATCTGGGTATTCGCACAGGAATCGAACGGCGCGCCGACCACGGCGACGCTCGAACTACTCACCAAAGCACAGTCGCTTGGCTCGGTCACGGCGTTCGTCGGAGGTGAGGCTGCCGCCATTGCCGGCTCGCTCGGCGATCACGGCGCGACCAAGGTGTACGCGACCGGAGACCTCGGTGGCAAGCTCCCAGGTGTCGCCGTCTCTGCATCGATGAAGGCCGTGATCGATGGCGGTGATTCGCCTGATCTGATCATGTTCCCGCAGACCTACGAGGGGCGCGATGTGATGGCTCGCCTCTCGGTCAAGCTCGATCGAACTGTGTTGACGAACAACATCGACATCTCTGTCGACGGCGACGCCGTGTCCGTCACCACCCCGGCGTTCGGTGGCAACGTCTTGGTCACCACGACGTTCACCCAAGCGGGCCCACACCTTGCCGCCTTCCGGCCGAAGAGCTTCGCTGCCGAGGCGTCGGGCGGCGCCGCAGCCGAGGTCGTGTCGGCTCCCGTGCCCGAACTCGGTGCTGTCGGTGCCGCTGCCGTCGTCGCCGTGCACGTCGAGGAGTCGAGCGGACCGAAACTCGACGAAGCCAACATCGTCGTCTCCGGCGGCCGCGGACTCGGTGAAGCCTCGAAGTACGAAATGATCGAGCAGTTGGCCAAGTTGCTGAAAGGTGCTGCCGGGGCGTCACGCGCCATTGTCGACGCCGGGTGGGTCCCATACAGCTACCAGGTCGGACAGACCGGCAAGGTCGTCAAGCCTGGCGTATACCTGGCGTGCGGCATCTCAGGCGCGACGCAGCACATGGTCGGCATGAAGGGCGCCAAGAACATCATCGCCATCAACAAGGACAAAGAAGCACCGATCTTCGGCATCGCTGACCTCGGAATCGTCGGCGATGTTCACAAGGTGCTGCCGAAGTTGATCGAAGCTCTGCAAGCTCGCGGCTAAGCGGTCTGCTAGGCAGCGTCGTGGGCGCGGATTGCCCAGGCGTAGCCCTCGGCGGGGTCGGCGATTGCAAGTTGCAGCTCCCAGCCGAGACGCGGCTCGCCGACGTCCCACCAGTACCACTCCAACGCGGCAACGGCATCGCCGAGCTCTTCGGGTTCGATCGGCCAGTGCTCGCCGAGGTCGGCCAAGGCGGCCACGGTCCACCACGCCCCGAAACGACCGATGGCCGCACCTCGGCGTCGTCCATGGGCACCGCCGCTGGCACCGGCCCATGCCAGCCAGGCCAGCGCCAGGGATGGTGGTATGGCGGCCAGCCGTCCGGCGGTGACGCCAAGGGCGGCGACGGCTCCCGTCGCCGTGCCCTCGACCGCAACGATCTCGGCGTGCCCGTTCGACGACGTAGTCCACGGTTCGATCAGCTGGCGCACGGCCAGCGTCACCTCGGGATCATCGATGACGTCAGCCCTCTCCTCGCTCATCTCGGCGAACCGCGACGGCTCGGGAGGCCTTGGCGGAGGCGAAGCAATGCCGTCGTCGCTGTACTCGGCCAGGCAGTAGCTGGGCTCCCACGACTGCAACTCGAACGGAACCTCCAGCGGGTTGGCGAGGTCCGGTGGGATTCGTTGCCCACGCAGTGCGCATTCGTGAGCGATGAAACCAACACGTGGTCCGTCCGGCAGCGCGGCGCGTAGGTCGCTGAACTGGTGCTGCTGGGCGACAACCTCGGTCAATGGGCCGATCGTGAACCTGCCGCTGTCCTCGTCGAGCACCTTGGTCGCCCACTCGGGTGTCGCCCACAACGCCAGTCGATACTCGGCCAGCGTCGCCGCCGGCCACAGTTGTCTGCCAGTCGCGAGCGCCGCACGGCTTCGATTGCGCAGCTCGAGAAGAGCCTGCCAGTCGGCGACGCGGCAGAGCGTGTCGATCAGGCGGACCAGACCATCGAGGTCGGCGCGATGGACGAGCGCGTCGAGGTCGTCGATCGCGCTCACGCAGGTCTCACGTCACACAATGGGCCACGGATATCGGCGACCCGACTGGTCGACCGGGAACACCGGATTCGTCGCCACCCACTGGGCTCGCTCCTGCAGTGCGGCGACCTCGTCATCGTCGAGCAGGGTGGCGATCTCGAGTGGAACTTGTTTCATCACGGGTTGGATGGAGTCGATCAACGCCGAGTCGATCGGCTCACCACCGAACTCCCACACGACGGTGCGCAACTTGAAATCCGCTGCGAAACACAAGCCGTGGTCGATTCCCCAGATGTGATCTTCGCCATCGATGAGGACATGTCCACTCTTGCGATCGGTGTTGTTGGCCAGCAGATCGAACAATGCAACTGCACGCAGCGTCTGGTGCAGATCCGGCCGCTCCTCGTGGATCGTGAAGTAGTGCTGACGATGATCGACATCGACGAACCATTGCATTGAACCCTCGCCGTACGGCCCATCGCGCAGCACGGTCGGCGGAACGAGGTCGAGTCCCAACACCTCGCTGAGATGGTACGCGGCGACCTCACGGCGGTGGAGACCGGGTTCGAAGTCCCAGAGGGGACGCTCGCCGCGCAGCGGCTTGTAGATCGCCTGGGCGCGGTGATCACCGCAACTGATGTTGACCAGAAATGTGGCATTGCTGCTCCACGGCATGCGCCCCTCGATCTCGATCTCGCCGCACGTCAACACGTGCAACTGCAGGGCGCGACCAGTCAGTTCATTCGCGGACATGGATGGCCATCCGGGTCGATCGGGTTGCCACACCACTGGCACGGCGGTCGACCTGCAGCAACGATCGAATCGGTATGACTGCACAGCGCCGCCGCTTGTCCGCGGGTGAGGAACACACGAAGATGGCCGCGGTCCTCGACCGCCTCGGGATCGGGCTCGCCCTCTTCATCGACCGGCACGACCTCTTCGAGTTGCACGAGCACGCGATCGTTGTCGCGGTCGTAGCCGAGACCAATCGGGCCGAGAACGAACGCCGGGTCGACGGGCTCGGCCAACTCCATGGCAGCGGGAAGCGGTTGCTCGGCAGGCGAAGGCAGGTCGCTCATCACCTTGCGCAGATAGTCGGCGATAGCTGCGGCTTGCTGCTTCTCGCACTTCACCGTGACCCGAGTGGTGCCGCGGCGCGCCTGCAACAAGAACGTGCGCTGACCGGGCTGCCCGATCGCGCCGACCGTGAAGGCATCGACCTCGTCGAACTCGTAGAAGACACCCATCATCGCCTCATGATGGCCGGAGCTCAGCTAGAGATCCACCAGTGGAGTTGACGGTCAGCACGACCGGCCCACCCGCTGAGTAGGCAATCGCAGTGATCGAGCAGGGGCTGATGACGATGCGCTGGAACAGGTCGATGTGCGTGCCCATGGCGTGAGCCACGGCGGCCTTGATGGTGTCGGCGTGCGAGACGCACACCACCACGCCACCTTCGTGGGCAGCGCGTAGCCGATCGAGGGCGGTGACCATCCTGCCTTGCATCTCGGTGAAGCTCTCGCCACCCGGGAAGCGGAACGTGGACGGAGCTCGCAGCACCGTGTTCCATTCAGGGAGCTTCATCAACTTCTTCAACTCGGCGCCGGTCCATTGACCGAAGTCACACTCCAGCAAGCCCTTGTCCACCTGCACTTTGAGGTCGTGGGCCTTGGCAATTGGCGCGGCTGTTTCGCGGGCCCGCTCGAGCGGCGAAGCGTAGACGGCGTCGACCTGTTTGAGTGCGGCGATGCGATCGGCCGCGGCCCGAGCCTGCGCCTGGCCGGCATCGGCGAGATGCAGACCGGCGGCGCGGCCCGGCAAGATCTTGCCGGTTGTCGGGGTCAAACCGTGACGTACCAACAAGAACAACGTTGACGATGGGGGTGCGTGCTGTGGTCTCGCCATCTCGATGTTGCAACTTAGTGTGCAAACCGTGGATTCGCTCCCTCACCTCGCTGCCGACGTGAGTTCGTGCCGGCGCTGCCCGCGGTTGGTCGCCTGGCGCGAGCTGATTGCGGTCGAGAAGCGGGCGGCATTTCGCGACGACGACTACTGGGGTCGCGGTGTTCCCGGCTTCGGCGATCCACAGGCCACGATCCTGGTCCTCGGATTGGCTCCCGCAGCCCACGGCGCCAACCGCACCGGTCGGGTGTTCACCGGCGACCGCTCGGGCGACTGGCTGTATCGGGCCATGTTTCGGGCGGGCTTGGCCAACCAGGAGACATCGGTGTCGGTCGACGATGGCTTGGCGCTGACGGGAGGGTGGGTCACCGCTGTCGTGAAGTGTGCGCCGCCCGACAACAAACCATTGCCCGACGAGCGCTCGTGCTGTCGACCCTTTCTGCAACGCGAAGTGCAGTTGCTGACCAGGCTGCGAGTTGTGGTGTGCCTGGGTGCCTTCGCCTACGAGGCCGCGTGTGCCGAGTTCGGTGTGCGACCGCGCCCGAAGTTCGGCCACGGTGTCGAGGTGGTCGCACCCAACGGCTTGTGCCTGTTGACCTCGTTCCATCCCAGCCAGCAGAACACCTTCACCGGCCGTCTCACCGAGCCGATGCTCGATGCCGTGTTCGCCCGTGCTGTTGATCTCAGCGGCTGAGCACGCGACCCAGTGCCGCGCCGACCATGTGGTTGGCGGCAATTGCGTCGTCGTAGAAATCGGCGAGTGAGAAGAATCCGTGGTACATGCCGCTGAACCGAACATGACTGGTGGGGACGCCGAGCGCCGCGAGTCGGGCGGCGTAGGCTTCGCCCTCATCGCGAAGTGGATCGTATTGCGCGGTGATCAGCAACGTTGGCGGCGAGGCAGCCACGACGTGGTCCGCCGCGAAGTGTGGTGATACCCGCGGATCGGTCAGGCTGGTCGAGGTGTCGCCGAGGTAATGATTGACGAACCACTTCATCCCTGCCGCCGTCAACTGCGGCCCATCGGCATTCTCGACGAAGCTGGGGAAGCTGCACGTGAGATCCGTCGCTGGATAGACGAGCACTTGGTAGCGCAGCGGCACCGGGGCGAGATGTCCGACGACGATGGCCAACGTGGCCCCGGCCGAATCGCCACCGATGGCCAGGCGATCCGGCGAGCATCCGAGCGACGTCGCGTTGGCGTGCGCCCAGCGGGTTGCTGCGACGGCATCCTCCAACGCAGCTGGGAATGGGTGCTCAGGTGCCAACCGGTAGTCGACGCTCAGCACGGCGTGATCACTGCTGTTGGCGAGGATGCGACAGAGATTGTCGTGGGACTCCAGGTTGCCGATCACCCAGCCACCGCCATGCAGGAACACCAGCAGGCCGAGGTCGTCGCGATCATTGGATCGATACAGGCGAGTGGCGACACCACCTGCATCGATGTCGCGGGAGTGATGGATCGCAGCGGTCGACGGCCGCTGTCGTCGGGCCCGGATTTCACGTGCTTGGGCGGCGCTGCATGTTTCCAGGGGCGGCTCGTCGAGCGCGGCCATCATTGCGAGCAGTGATTCCGCCTGAGGATGCAAGGGCACCTGGCGATTCTGTCACGACTACCGTGATCGACAATGACCGATGACATCACCCGATACGACGCTGTCGAGGCGTACTGCGGCGAGCTCAGCGCCGCACCCGGCGACACGATCGCATTGCACGTGTCGTGTCGCACCGATCGGTACGACATCGAGATTCATCGCTGGGGCGCCACCCGCGAGTTGGTGTGGAGCGCCGCCGATCTTCCGGGTGAGGAGCAAGCGACACCCGGCGACGCCGATGCCAACGGCTGCGGCTGGCCGGTCGCTGTCGACGTACCGATCGACGAGCAGTGGCGCAGCGGGTTCTACCTCGTCACGCTCACGGCCCACGGCGCGCCGGCGGATCGTGCAGCGGGCTATGCCGGCGTCGTGGTCCGTGCCGGTGGTCGACGGGCACGAGCCTTGCTGGTGCTGGCCACGAACACCTACAACGCCTACAACAGCTGGGGCGGACGAAGTCTGTACACCGGTGGTTCGCGCGTTTCGTTCGCTCGACCGTTCGGGCGGGGGATGCTGATGCGACCGTCCACCGAACGCGACGATCGCAAGTCCCGCCCTACCTATCGTGGCGAGGAACCCGATGTCGACGGGCTGATCTATCAGCAGTATCGATTCGCCAACGGCTACCCGGGGTTCATGGGTTCCGCCGGATGGTTCACGTACGAACGCCGCTTCGTGGAGTGGGCCGAGGCGCAGGGATTCGAGTTCGACTACGCCGTGTCGAGCGACCTCGACCGTGATCCGGAAACAGTTGCCGGCTACGACCTGGTGATCGGAGTCGGGCACGACGAGTACTGGTCTGCCGGGCAGCGGGCCGCTGTCGAGGAGCACGTCCGTCGAGGCGGCAACTACGTCAGCCTGTCGGGCAACACCATGTTCTGGCAGGTGCGGTTGGAAGATGACGGCCGGGCGATGGTCTGCCACAAGTACCGGGCGCACGAGGTCGACCCGGTTGTCGGCACCGATGCGCAGGCGACGATGACCGGTATGTGGGCCGATCCGTTGGTCGCCCGGCCAGAGACAGCGCTGCTCGGTGCCGGATCCGCATATGGGTTGTACAGCCGTTTCGGCGCGGCGACGCCACGCGGCTCCGGCGCCTTCACGGTGTATCGCAACGAGCACTGGATGTTCGCCGGAACAGGTTTGCGGTACGGCGACCTGCTGGGTGGTGACGACGGTGTTGTCGGCTACGAGACCGTTGGCTGCCGATTGGCTTTCGACGACTACCAGCTGCCCATGGCGGCCGGCGGCGATGGGACCCCCGACAACGTCGAGGTGGTGGCGTTCACCCCATCGTCGAATCTGGCGATGGGCGAGTACCCGGCATCCATCGCCGCGCTCGACGATCAGGGTGATCTCGAGTTCATCGCCTCGCGTTTGTAT
>JANOJI010000599.1:0-1879 GCA_031408175.1 Ilumatobacteraceae bacterium | reverse complement strand
AACGCCCACCTCATGTCGCTGCAACTGCACACTGTGCGCCCACGGTCGCTACTTCCGCTACCACGTCCCGGCAGATCTGGTCGAATTGGCGGGCGACTTGCTCGGACCCATACTGCTCGGCCACCAGCCGACGGGCCGCATTCTCCAGTCCAGCCCGCTCGTTCGGAGACGCTAGCAGGCGAGTCACGGCAGCAGCAAAAGCCCCGGGGTCGTCCTCGACCAGCAGGTGTCGGCCAGGAGTCACTGGTAAGCCCTCGCACCCGACCGTCGAACTCACGACCGCTTTCCCCGCTGCCATGGCCTCGAAAATCTTCAGCCGCGTTCCGCCTCCGATCCGGAGCGGTACGACGACGGCCGCTGCTTCGGCCAAGTACGGGCGGACGTCGAGCACTGTCCCGATCACCTCGACTCCTAACACATCCCCGAGCGCCCGAATCGGCGGCGGCGGGTTGCGGCCAACCACCTGGAACGTAGCGCCGGGCCGCGCCCGCCGGATCAGCGGCCAAACCTCTCGGACGAAATACTCCACTCCATCCTGGTTCGGGAGCCAGTCCATCGACCCGAGGAATAACACACGATCTGAGACGACGGGGTCTGAGGTGGGACGGAAATAGTCCACGTCCACCCCTGTATCGATGGTCCTCACGTGCCGCCAGCCACCACGGATGGGATCGTAGGACCGCTGCGCGCGCCACGCGGCAACGAACACGTCCTGGGCCACTTCGGTTGCATCGTCGTGCCCAACCGTTCGTCGGCAGAACGTGTACACCATCGAGCCGTACCGGTCGTAGACAATCCGAACGGCGGCGTCGCCACCGTCGGAGAACGACTCTTCCAGATCACTGCGTTCACGGGTCTCGGCCGCGCGGTCGGGCACAGTTCGACTGTATCGACGATCGACGCCGGCAGACCACTGAGCCGGGCCACCGCCCCGCGCACCGCCAGCCCCCGAAGAGGCCGACAGTGCGGAGGCAGGGAGCGCTATCAACTCGGTGGCAAGAGGACTTTGTCGATCACATGTATGACGCCGTTGGAGGCAGCGATGTCCGCGGCGGTCACTGTGGCATCGTTGATCATCACAGTTGATCCACTGATCTTCACCTTGACGGTTGGTCCGGCGACTGTTGGCACATCCTCGCCGTCCATGCTCATCACATCCGCCGCCAACACCTGTCCGGCGACGACGTGGTAAGTGAGGATGGTCTTCAGGTTGGCCGTGTCTGCGAGCAGCTGTTCCTTGGTGATTCCGAGGGTCGTCAACGCATCTGCAAACGCCGCGTCGGTGGGTGCGAAGACCGTGAACGGGCCGGGGCCGCTCAGCGTTTCGACCAAGCCGGCGGCCTGGACTGCTTCGACGAGCACGGTGAAGTCACCGGCGCCGACAGCGACATCAACGATGGTGCCAGGCTGCTCGCCCATCGCGGCCGCGGTGGTCGTCGGTGCAGCAGCAGCCGGCGTGGTCGCGGGCGCGGCGGTGGTCGCCGAGTCCTCCGTGTCGTCGCCGCACGCAGTCAGCGCCAAGAGTGCCGCGAGGCCAACGGCAGCAAGAGTCGCTGCGGTTCTGGATGTAGTCATTGCATGAGCTCCACATTCGCTTGGGGGTCACCGCGCCGGAGCACGGCGTGACGGGTGTGTCGCCATCTACTACGCCGAGAGGGGACCGGCTGGATGCAACGGCGACGTCAGCTCCTGTCACTACCCGTCGGGCTCGTAGGCTCGGATGAACATCTCGACGCCGGCCTTCACCACGTTTCGCCGCTCTGCCCGCGACGGCGGGGCGAGGCCCAATGCCAGCCGGAGTTGCAGATCACCAACGATCACAGCCAGGAACTGGGCCGCCGCGAGTCGGGAATTGGCCTTGCGGAGCTCACCACGACTC
>JANOJI010000585.1:0-5395 GCA_031408175.1 Ilumatobacteraceae bacterium | reverse complement strand
GCCACCTTGTGGTCGCTCGGCACCGACGGCGTGCGCAAGGTCATCGACTTGTGGGCCGAGCGAACCACGGCGCTCGGCCAACGCGACGACGTCGACTTCGTCTTGGTGTTCGAGAACCGCGGGCCACAGGTGGGTGCGACGATCGCCCACCCACACGGGCAGATCTATGCATACGACCACGTGCCGCAGCGCCCGGCATCGTTGCTGACCGCCGGGTGGAAGCCCGAGGCTGATTGCGGCGAACTGTTCGTTGCCGGCTCCGAGCCTCGGGGCACTGACAACGCCGCCGGGTGGACGGCATGCGTGCCCGAGGCGTCGACGTTCCCCATCGCGCTGACCCTTTCACCCAACGAGCAGGTGCCCGACCTGCCCTCGCTGAGCGACGAAGGCCGCAACGCCTTGGCGACCCTGCTCGTCGACATCCACGATCGGCTCGATCGCCTGTACGACCAACCGCTGCCCTACATGATGTGGCTCAACCAACGACCAACCGATGGGCAGGAATGGCCGCAATCGTGGTTCAACATCGAAATCGTTTCGCCGTGGCGCAGCGCGGGGATCTCCAGGTTCATCGCCGCCGCCGAAGTGGCGTGCGGGGAGTTCTTCAATCCAGTGATTCCCGAAGATCTGGCTCGCCAACTTCGGGATCTGGCTCGGACGGTTCCACTGGAGCCACGCCACGATGGCGCGACCAGTCCAGCACGAGGTACAGCAGCGCCGCAGCGCCGGTGATCAGCGCCACCCACTGGTTCAGACGCAGCCCGCCGGTCGTATGGGCCGGATCGATACGCAAGCCCTCGACCCAGAATCGACCGATCGCGTAGCCGACGATGTACATGGCGAACAGCCGGCCCGGACGAAGTGTGAAGCGGCGATCGATTCGCAACAGGGCGATGCACAGCGCGAGGTTCCACAACGACTCGTAGAGGAACGTCGGGTGAAACGTGGTGCCGGGGGCGAAGCCGGCTGGAATCTTGTCGTCGTCGATCTGGAGAGCCCACGGCAGGTCCGTGGCCTTGCCGAACAACTCTTGATTCCACCAGTTCCCCCATCGCCCGATCGCCTGGGCGAGAGCGAGAGCGGGTGCGGACGCACTGAGCCCAACGGCCGGGGCGATGCCACGACGTTTGAATGCCCACATCGCCACGAGGGCACCGAGCAGAATGCCGCCGGGTATGCCGAGGCCGCCTCTCCACAACTGCGGAATGCGGCCAAGGTCGTTCTTGAACGAGCTCCAATCGGTGGCGACGTGGTACAGCCGAGCCCCGATCACGCCGGCGATGACGGCCCAGACCGCCATCGAGCTGGCATCCTCGCGAGTGCCTGCCCCACTGTTTTCGAGTCGGCGGCCGATCAACCACACACCCACGATCACTCCGAGGGCGATCATCAGGCCATAGGCGTGAATCGACAACGGACCGATCGTCAGCGCGCCGCTGGACGGGCTCGGAATGCTGGCGATCGTCACCTGGCGATGACCCGGCTGGCGAACTCGGCCGTCGAGGCGATGATCAAGTCCTTGTCGTAGTCGAGCGTCGCCACGTGATAGCTGCGCTCGAGTGTGATCCGCTCGAGCGGCCCGCCGTATTGCTCGGCGAGTCGATCGCTGTTCATCGGTTCGACCACGTGGTCCTGGGGCGAGTTCATCAACAGCAAGGGCACGCGCATCAGCTCGTACTCGTCGCTGAGCGGCTCGATACCGTCGAGCAACAACGACAGCAGCGGCTCGAGCGGCGTGCCGTCGTAGGCCAGCTCCGTGGAGTCAGGAGCGGCGATGTCACTGCCAATTCCAGGCAGCACCGGCATGCCACCGTCGAGCATCCCCCGAAGCATGTCGATGACCTCGGGCTGCTGTGGTTGGGTCACCGGGTTGACGCACACCAGGCCGACGATCTCGGGATGATCGGCTCCGAGGCGCAGCGTCAGGGCGCCTCCCATGCTGAGGCCAACGACCACGACGTGAGCGGCTCGTTGGCGCAGCCGCTGGTAGGCGGCCTCGGCCTCGCCCGCCCAATCGGCCCAACGGGTCGGCAGCATGTCGTCGACGATGGTGCCGTGCCCTGGCAGCAATGGCATTTCGACATGGAAACCGAGGTTGGCGAGGGCCTTGGCAACATCTCGCATCGAGTAGGGGCTGCCCGTGAAACCGTGAAGGACAACGGCGCCGTGTTGCCCCTCGCCGTCATGCGACCACGGCTCGGCTCCGGGAAGGATGGGATTGGTCATGGCCACGATTATGGCAGCGGGTTCCGGATTCACACGTAGGGATCGTTGGATGACAGCGGTTCCTCCCACCAGTCATCCGGCACACCGGCCGCCTTCCACTCGGGGAAGGGGTAGATGCAATTCACCGGACACGCCGGCAGACACTTGTCGCAGCCACTGCACAGTTCGGGCAGGATCACCACATCGGGCCCATGGTTGAAGATCGCCCCGAACTGGGGTGGGCAGGCACGCAAACAGGCATCGCAGTTGATGCACTCGAGCATCTCGATGCGCACCGGTACGTTCTGCCACTTCGGGCTTCTCGTCCGTGTGGCGATGCGATCGGATCGGGCCGCCGACATCTGCGTGAGTGTATGTCTCAGCCTGCCTGGCGTCTGTCGATGACCGCGACCAGGGCGTCGACAATTCGCGGCTCGAACTGGGTGCCCCTGGCGGCGACGATGTGACTGACAGCCTCGGGTGTCGACCACGCATGCTTGTAGCGATGCGCTGTGACCAGCGCGTCGTACACATCGGCAACTGCGACGAGGCGACCGCTGAGTGGGATCGCCTCGCCCTTGAGCCCGACGGGATAGCCACTGCCATCCCATCGCTCGTGATGCGACCTTGCCACTTCCGCCGCGAGCTGGATCAACGTCGAACGGCTGCCGGCGAAGACCGTGGCGCCGACGGTCGTGTGGGTCTTCATGATCTCGAACTCAGCGTCCGTCAGGGATCCAGGCTTCTGCAAGATGGCATCAGGCACACCGACCTTGCCGACATCATGGAGGCGTCCAGCCAGGCGAAGCTCCTCCGCCCACACCCGCTCCTCGCCCAACTGCAGTGCTAGCTCCGCCGCCAACTCGCCCACTCTGGTGGAGTGCTCGCCGGAGTCCGGATCGCGATACTCGGCGATCGCGGCCAGCCGTTGGAAGGCCTCGTAGTGCTGCTCTTCGAGGTCCTGTGTCCTGGCCGTGACCAGTTCCTCCAACTCAGTCGTTCGCACGCGCAGGAGCTCGGCCTGATCGCGCGCTGCAAGAGTGTCATGTGAGATCTGCAGCGTCTTGATCCGGAGGTCGGTGTCTCGGTTGAAGATCTGCTCATGGATCTCTGTGCACGCCTCACGGTGCTGCAGCGCTTCCTCGAATCGACCGAGCGTCTTCAAGACTTCGGCCAGCAGCCCGTGGCCGACGAGTTCCATGTCGGAGAACTCGTTCTGTTGTGCGACCGTGACAGCCTTCTCGAGCGTTGTGATCGCATCGCCGGTATCTCCGTTGGCGATGCGTACTCGACCCCGGGCGATCTGCACGGCGACGAGTGCCATCGGTGACATGCGGCCGAGTTGCGTGGCAATGCGGGTGAGTGACTCGTCTGCCTCGTCGAGGCATGCATTTGCCTGAGGCAGAAGGTGTAGATCTGCATAGGCCTCGGCAAGGTTGGCCAGGATCTCGGCGACGTGTTCGGGAAGATGCTCACGGGCGATCTCCAGCGCCGCCTCACCCAGACTGACAGCGAGCAGGTTTTCCTGGCGCTCTGCTCGAACCTTGGCCATGTTGGCCAGCGTGATCGCGTCGAACCCGCGCCTCGGACTCTTGCGATTGGCCTCGAGCGCTGCCTCGTAGGTGACGATCGCCCTGTCGGTGTCGCGCAGGCTGTGATGAACGGCAGCGATGGTGTTGAGCAGGTTGCCGAGGTCACCGAGATCGGCTGTCGTCCGGTAGATCTCCAACGCCTGAAGCAGGTTCTCGAGGGCCTGGGAGTAGTTGCCCGCTTGATGGTGGACGATGCCGACGAGATTCAACGCCCAGACTTCGACGACCGGGGCCGCGCACCGGCGGGCCAGATCCCGTGCTTCGAGGGCCAATCCGAATGCCTCGTCGAGCTGACCGAGTTGGTAGGTGACGCTGGCCAAGCGATACAACGCTTCGGCTTCGCCGGGCTGGTCCTCGTTCGAGCGGGCCAACACTCTTGCCTGTTGCACCAACGATCGGGCCCGAATCAGATCGTCGGACTCGGCGGTGCGCGCCTCATCGAGAAGGTCGCGAACGGACTTGCCGTTACCCGCCCCTTCCTTCAGAGATATCGCGGACATCGCCAACGATCGACCAACCCTTCGGTCCTCTTCGGACCACGTGAGAACGACTTGTGAACGCCACGTTGGCGCCACACGTGGATATCGGCAAGATGTGACCAAAGCTTGACTGATGCGTACAGTGAGCTGTGACCACTCGTAGTGTAGGTACGGCGGTGTCGATCCTGGCCGTATCGTGGGCAAGATGCGGGACGAACTGCGGTGACCAGCACTCGACGCCGGGTCGACAGTTCGGCTGTCTCGGCGTTCTTGCCGGTCGTCGCCCTCGTCCCGCTGTGGTTGCTGGCGCTCGCGGTCGTGTGGCTGCCACTGCGCGTGGTGTGGCACATCTCGTTTGTGGCGCTCTCGCTCGGATATCTCGCCGCCGTACTGCTGCTGTTTCTCCGGCCGGTGCAGGTAGCGATCCTCGCCCCGCTGCTTGGCGCACGGCGTCCGACCCGCCACGAACGGGCGACACTCGACATCGCCTGGAGATCGGTGCTGCAGGCCAACCGTCTGCCGGCCAGGCGCTTCGTCATCGCCGTGCTGCCGATCGATGAACTGAATGCCTTCGCCTGCGGGGGGCACCTGGTCGTGGTCACCTCGTACGCAATCGACACGTTGCCGCGCGACGAGTTGAGTGGCGTGCTGGCTCACGAGCTCAGCCACCACCTCGGATCGCACACGGTTGCGCTGACCATCGGTCATTGGCTGAGCCTTCCGGTGCTCGTACTCGCTCGGATCGGCTTCTTCTTGCAGAACGTGGCCACGGCGGCGACCCGCACGTTCGCTCGCCGCTCGTCGTCGTTGACCGTGCTCGGCCAGTTCACGAGCGCCGTGCTGATGGGCATTTCGTGGATCTTTCTCAGTGGCCTGTTGCTCAGCAACGTCATCGCCAACGTCGTGGGGCGCAACGCCGAACTGCAGGCAGATCGCCGCGCCGTCACGATGGGGTTTGGGCGGCCGCTGGCCAGCGCCCTGCGACGAGTGATCAGCCAACGCCGCGGCGAACGCCCCACCACACTGCGCGAGCGCCTGGCCGCCACACATCCGCCGGCGCGGACGCGCGTCGCCCAGATCGAGGCGCTGCTGCGGCTTCGGCGCAACCGCTAGCGCGCG
>JANOJI010000580.1:0-2228 GCA_031408175.1 Ilumatobacteraceae bacterium | reverse complement strand
TCGGTACACCACACGCGAGCCGCTGACCTTCGCGTTCGTCGGGTTGGGATCGAAGTCGATGACCTCCGAGAGGCCGGCTTTGTCATCCGATGGCAGCATGGGATCGAATGCAACCAAACCAGCCTTGCGGGCCATCGACGGTGAGAGTTGCTGATTGAACACACCTGTGGTCTCGTACACGGTCATGGTCGCGAATGGCGACTCTCCGTCGAGGTCTTCCTGCGCAATCGCGCCCTTCTGCGGCGAGACCACCGACTTCGAGATCACCTTGGCGTCACTGGTGGATCGCATCAACGGATCTTGAATGGTGTCGGAGAGCAGAACGTCGTGCCACGAGGACGGCACGCGTAGGTAGACCTTCTCGTCGCGGTCGGCGAGGTAGCGATGGCCCGACGACCCGCAGGCCGACAAAACCAAGAGTGCTGCCCCAACCGAACCCCAGCGCCGTCCGGTGGAAACGATCTGCAAAGTCTCCCTCATTCCCTCAGAGATGTACAACCATTCGGAGCCATAAGTGAGCCGGATTGCCCATCCGAACACGTCATTTTCTGGCAGGGAACGTCTCTGCCGGTCTTAGGCCCCGCCGGTCAGTGCCGCCAATCCACGCCGTACGTCGACGAGGTGGTGCATCGGGTCGTGCAGGAAGTACCTGCCGAACGACTCGACGGTGAAGGGCGCGCCGTCGCTGCGCATCCCAGGGCGGCGCCATTCGTCGGCTGCAACCGTGTCGTAGGCGTCGGCCAACTCGGCGGCGGCAACGAGCAACTCATCGGAGACCTCGACAGGATCCTGCAGGTCATATCGGTCGGTGACGGCAGTCTCGTCCTGATCCCAGTTCTCGAACCGTGGATCGTCTTCGCGCAACATGCGCTGCAGTCGGTACAGACCCAGACGAAACACATCGCGCACGTGACATCCGTACTCCAACGCCGACCAGCAGTCGTCGGTCGGCCGCACGCGGACCAGCGGGTGAGCCAGGAGTGCATGCCAGGGCTCGGCGGCAGCGCGCGACAAACGGCCGATCTCGTCGGGAGGGAACGATTGGGTGTCGAACCCGCACTCGTCGCACTTGCGCTCCAACACCCATGTCCAGTTCTTCGCGTCCGGTTCAATCGTCACGAGTCTCAACGTATTCGACCCATCCCGCGCAATGTGGCGGATTTAGATCCTTGCAGCGTCACAGTTCGTGTTCGGCGAGCTCGCGGAACTCATCGGGCACGGAGGCATGCTTCGACAGCACGACCCCGGCGTAGCCGACTGCCGACCGGCCGAACCGCTTGCGCACGGCGTCGACACTGTGATCGACCGCCCACCGTGCCACGCCGATACGCGAACCAGGACGATCGGCTTCGTCGGGCAGGATCGGCAGTTCGAGTTGGAGCACCGGCTGGTCGACGAGGTTCGACACCGAAATTGCCAGTAGCGAAATCTGGTACTCATCGACGTGATCCGACAGCGCCTTGTAGACGAGCCGCTCGGCCATCTCGGTCAGCGTGAGCGTCGTCGACACTGGATGGGGCCCGGTGTGCGATCGCGTGACTGCGCGCATGCTTGCAAACCGCACCCTGACGGTGACGGTACGGCCGGCTCGATGCTTGGCGCGCAGGCGCCCGGCGACACGGTCGGCGAGATGACCGAGTACCGATCGGATCAGTTCGGGCGATACGTCGCGCCGTCCGAACGCCGACTGAGCACCCACCGATCCTGCACGACCCTGCGGCTGGACACGACGCTGATCGTCGTTGGCCGCCAGCGCGCCGATCTTCGCTCCGAGTGCATGTCCGAGCAGCGTTTGCAGGGCACCATCCGGCGATGCGGCAAGCTGTCCGATGCTTCGGATACCGCGCTCGGCGAGACGCTGCTGCGTGACCGGCCCGATGCCCCACACGAGTCCGACCGAAAGTGGATCGAGGAACTCGCGCTCGTCGGCTGGGTGCACCACCACCAAACCATCGGGCTTGGCGACCTGCGATGCGATCTTGGCCAGATGCTTCGTTCGTGCCGCTCCCACCGAGATCGGCAACCCGATTTCGGTACGCACTCGCCCGCGAATCTTGTCGCCGATGACGTCGACCGGCCCGAACAGGTGCACTGAACCGGAGACGTCGAGGAACGCTTCGTCGATGGAGATCCGCTGGACGAGAGGCGTGAAATCGCCGAGTATCGCCATCACCTGATCTCCGAGTCGCTGATACTCCGAGAAGTGTCCGTGCACGAATGTGAGATCG
>JANOJI010000567.1:0-3767 GCA_031408175.1 Ilumatobacteraceae bacterium | reverse complement strand
GGTCGTCCTCGGCGACCGTTTCACCGCGGTGCACGCGACACATCTCGACCACGCCGATATCGCCTTGCTGCAGTCGAGCCACTCGACGTGTTGCATCTGCCCTACGACCGAGCGGGATCTGGCCGACGGTATCGGGCCGACCGAAGCGTTTCGCTCCGCCAGAATCGCGATGGCCATCGGCAGCGACTCGCATGCCGTGATCGACCCGTTCGAAGAAGCGCGTGCGATCGAACTCGACGAGCGCCTGGAATCGCGCCGACGGGGTACGCATCGCCCCGGTGAGTTGCTGGCCGCGGCAACCGAATCCGGGTATCGCAGCCTCGGGTGGCGCGAAGGGGGTCGCATCACGGTGGGTGCGCTTGCCGACCTGACCTCGGTCAGCCTCGCTTCTCCACGCCTCGCCGGGATCGACCACCACCAAGCGGCGGCGGCCGTCGTCTTCGCGGCCACCGGCAATGACGTACACCATGTCGTTGTCGGCGGCCGCGTCATCGTCGCAGAAGGAATGCATCAGACCATCGATGTCGCCGCCGCCCTCGACAGCTCGATCAGGCGCGTGTGGTCATGAGCTCGATCATCGTTGACAACATCGGCCGGTTGATCACCAACGACTCGCAACTTGACATCGGCGCGACCGGTGAACTGCGTGATGGCTGGGTCGTGATGGCCGATGGGCTGATCGAAGCAGTGGGAACCGGGCCGGTCCCGACGGCTGACGAGCGGATCGATGCCGCGGGATGTTGCGTGCTTCCCGGCTTCGTCGACAGCCACAGCCACCTGGTCTTCGCCGGCGATCGTTCCGATGAATTCGCGGCGCGGATGGCCGGTCGTGCGTACGAGGCCGGCGGGATTCGCACGACGGTCGCGGCAACGCGTGCAGCGACCGACGATCAGTTGCTGGCACGGGCAACATCGCTGCTGGCCGAGGCGTGGCGGTCGGGCACGACGACCATCGAGGTCAAGTCGGGCTACGGGCTCAACGTCGTCGACGAGGCACGCACACTGCGCATCGCCCGCGAACTGACCAGCGAGACCACGTTCCTCGGTGCCCATGTGGTGCCACCCGAGTTCGATGGTCGCAGTGATGACTATGTTGCGCTGGTTTGCGGCGAGATGCTGGCTGGGTGCGCGCCACACTCGCGCTGGGTCGATGCATTCTGCGAACAGGGTGCGTTCGATGCCGACCAGTGCCGCGCGGTGCTGTGCGCGGGGCGCGATGCCGGACTTGGTCTGCGACTGCACGCAAACCAGCTCGGCCACGGACCGGGTGTGCAGCTTGCAGTCGAACTCGACTGTGCCTCGGCCGACCATTGCACGTATCTCTCCGACGACGACATTGCTGCGCTCGCGGGCAGCAACACCGTCGCAACCTTCTTGCCGGCCACCGATTTCTCCACCCGTCAGCCGTACCCCGACGCGCGCGGGCTGCTCGACGCCGGTGGCACGGCCGCGCTGGCCGCGAACTGCAACCCAGGGTCGAGTTACACGACGTCGATGCCGTTCTGCATCGCACTCGCTGTCCGCGACATGAAGATGACCATCGACGAAGCGATCTGGGCGGCGACGGCCGGCGGTGCGGCGGCGCTGCGGCGTGACGACATTGGCAGGCTGGTGCCTGGGGCACGGGCAGACCTCGTCATGCTCGCCACCGACAGTCCGATCGACTTCGTCTACCGGCCCGGTGTGCCGTTGATCGCAGCCACGATCATCAACGGCAGCCCCTGAACGAGTGTTTCCCGCCACCCCGGGCAGGCGCGAGGCACTCGGTCACGAGAAATGTTGAAACGGATTGGCCCGCTGGTGCGTGAGACAGGGTATGAATCTCGCTATGAGCGACGCGTTTCCCGAGTCGACTCGCATACCGATTGTCGAGTCGAAGGCCTGGGCGGGCTCGGAGGCCGTGTACGCCACGGCGTACCGCGATCTGCTGCGGGTCGCGTTCGTGCTCACCGGCTCGGCGCCGGCAGCCGAAGATGTCGTGCACGATGTGTTCGCCAATGTCGGCCCGCGCATCGACACGCTGGCCGAGCCCGCCGCGTACCTGAGGGTCGCAGTGGTCAATCGCTGCCGCTCGCTGCATCGTCGCACCGTCGCCGCGCCTCGGCCCGACAATCCCCCCGACGCCGTGATGGATGTCGGGCTGGTCGAACTGCGCGATGCGCTGATCGCCCTGCCAATCCGCCAGCGGTCAGCCATCGTGCTGCGCTATCTCTGCGATCTGCCCGAAGAGGAGATCGCCGCCAATCTGAAATGCCGTAGGGCAACCGTGCGCACCCTGGTGCGACGAGGCCTTGCCGAACTTCGAGAGGTAATCCGATGACATCGATGTCCGATCAGGAATTTGCACAGACAGAAGTCCTGTTGCGCCAACGTCTGGCCCAACTTGCCGAGCATGCGCCCACGGCCGTGTACCTGCCGGGCGAAGTGCCGGTGATCGCAGCCAACCGTTCAATCGGTCGCGGTCGCCGCGCCGGCGTCATTGCCGCCGTCACTGCATTGATCGGCGCCGGCGGCTTCACCACGTACTCGTTCCTCGGCGCCAGCAACGACGGCGGCGCGGCGACACCCGAGGAAGCGGTGACCACGTTCGTGTCGGCACTCGAGAACGAAGACGTGCTCGGCATGATCGACATCGCGTTGCCGGAGGAGGTCGGAGCGCTACGAGCGGCCATCGAGTCGGCTACCTCCGACGCCAAGCGGGTCGGTCTGTTGGCCGACGAGTTCAACGTCAGTGGCGTGCAGGGCATCGACATTTCGATCGACGACCTGGCGCTCGACACCAACTTTCTCGAGGGAGGATTGGCGATCGTCACCGCAACAGGCGGAACGATCAGTGCATCATTCGATCCGACGGCCTTTCCACTCGGCGACCAGCTGCAGACATTGCTCGATGACGGCCAGCTGGTCAGCGACGCGGCAGACCTCGCCGGTACCGATTCACCCGCAGTCCTGATGACGGTCGAACGAGATGGTCGGTGGTACGTCAGCGCGGAATACACCATCGCTGAGTACGTACGGCGGGCAGCCGGTTGGGAGATCCCTGGCCCTGTGTCACGTACGCCGGTCGGCTTCGATTCGCCGGAAACAGCGGTCACCGGCTTCTACAACGGCCTCGCATCGCTTGATCTACAAGCGGCGTTGGATACGTTCGCGCCGGGTGAGGATGCCATGGCGTGGCTGGCACAAGCGTGGTTGTCCGACGCCCAGGCGGCCATCGGTCGCGGGCGCGCCGACGGATGGTCGGTGGCGGTGTCGGGCTTGACGTACGAGACCATCGGAAGCGGCGAGCGACTGACAATGCGGGCGACAACGTTCACCGTCGAAGGCACAACGCCTGCCGGCTTCAACAACGATTCGTCCGGCGGCGGCGCCGACCCGTCGCTGTCCACTGTCGTGCTGAGTCCCGACGGCTTCGCGGTCGTGCCGCCGGGCCAGGTACCGGCGACCACCGCTGGACTCACATTCTCGACCGACTTCCCGACAAGCGATGTCAACTACAACTTCACCGACGTGTATCCCGATGGCACCATCGCGCCACTGGTGTTCCCGACCGGGGGTCCGCGATCCTTCACGATCGAACGTGCCGACGACTGCACGACTGTCACAGGCAGTCTTTCGGAGTCAATGTTCGGCTCCGATCCAGGGTCCGGTGCTACGGCAGTCGACGGCGGCTATCGAGTGTGCGGCGCTGGCAATCAACTGCTGGGCGGAATCGTCATGCTGATGTCCGGCACCGGTGTCGAGCTGCCGGCAGTCTCCGTGGTGCA
>JANOJI010000542.1:0-4713 GCA_031408175.1 Ilumatobacteraceae bacterium | reverse complement strand
CTGACATCGGCTTCTGTCACCCGTCAATACGCATCGGTGCCCGTGCAGTCGTTCCTCACCGCCTACCCCGCCAGTGGTGGGCGACCACTGTCGTCGAATCTCAATACGGCCGAAGGGCCGGCGATCCCCAACATGGCCATTCTCAAGTACGGACCCGACGCCACGGTGACGGTGTACAACCTCTTCGGGTACGCGCACTACCTGTTCGACGCGTCCGCTGTCGTTCTGGACAATCTCCCCGCTTAGACTGTCGGTACCCCACGGGCTGATCTGAACGTTGCCAGCTGGCACCGGCCCGAATTCAACTTGGTACGTCCCTGTGCCAAAACTCCTGTGGAGGGAACCTGTCATGACTTCGTCTCTTGCGGCGCGCCGCGACTACCGCGTTGCCGATCTCTCACTCGCCCCGTTCGGTCGCAAGGAGATTCACCTTGCCGAACACGAGATGCCCGGCCTTCGCGCCCTGCGCAAGGAGTTCGGGCCGTCCAAGCCATTGCAGGGTGCCCGAATCTCCGGGTCGCTGCACATGACGATCCAGACCGCGGTGCTGATCGAGACCCTGGTCGAGCTCGGCGCCGAAGTGCGCTGGGCCAGCTGCAACATCTTCTCCACCCAGGACCATGCCGCAGCTGCGGTCGCTGTCGGCCCGGAGGGCACGATCGAGGAGCCCAATGGCGTGCCGGTGTTCGCCTGGAAGGGTGAGACGCTGGAGGAGTACTGGTGGTGCGCCGAGCAGATGTTCACGTGGCCCGACGGGCCCAACGGTCCGCAGGGTCCCAACATGATCCTCGACGACGGTGGTGACGCCACGTTGCTCGTTCACAAGGGTGCGGAGTTCGAGAAGTCGGGTGAGGTCCCTGACCCGACCACGGCCTCGAACCCCGAGTTCGCGATCGTATTGGGGCTGCTGCAGCGATCACTGAAGACCGATCCCAACAAGTGGACCGAGATGGCGGCGCAGATCAAGGGCGTCACCGAGGAGACGACGACAGGCGTCATGCGGCTCAGCAAGATGCACGAGCGCGGCGAGCTGCTGTTCCCGGCCATCAACGTCAACGACTCGGTCACCAAGAGCAAGTTCGACAACCTGTACGGCTGCCGCCATTCCTTGGTCGACGCGATCTGCAGGGCCACCGATGTCATGCTGGCCGGCAAGGTTGCCGTGGTCTGCGGCTACGGCGACGTCGGCAAGGGTTGTGCCCAGGCGTTGCAGGGCCAGGGCTGCCGGGTGATCGTCACCGAGGTCGACCCGATCAACGCCCTGCAGGCGGCGATGGAGGGCTATCAGGTCACCGTTCTCGAGGAAGTGGTGCAGCATGCCGACATCTTCGTGTCGGCCACCGGCAACGACCACATCATCACCGTCGATCACATGCACGCGATGAAGCACAACGCCATCGTCTGCAACATCGGCCACTTCGACAGCGAGATCGACATGGCGGGTCTCGCCCGAAGTGGGGCGACGCACGATCAGCTGAAACCGGGCACCGACCTGTGGTCGTTCCCCGACGGCCACGCGATCATCGTGCTTGCCGAGGGTCGTCTCGTCAATCTCGGTTGCGCCACCGGTCACCCGAGTTTTGTGATGAGCTGCTCGTTCAGCAACCAGGTGATCGCCCAGATCGAGCTGTTCAACAACCTCGAGCAGTATCCACTCGGCGTTCACGTGCTGCCGAAGCGACTCGACGAGAAGGTCGCCAGGCTGCACCTCGATGCGCTCGGCGTGAAGCTGACCAGGCTCACCGACGAGCAGGCCGAGTATCTCGGCGTCGAGCCGTCAGGCCCCTTCAAGCCCGACCACTACAGGTACTAGCCTCGGCAGTTCCAACCTGGGGATCAGGACGTGGACCAGCGGGCCGATGCCGACGACGAACGCCAGGGTGCCAACGCCGACGCGGCCACCCAGCGCAATGCCGCACGCCATCACGGCCGCCTCCAGAACGGTGCGTGTCACGCGCACGGAGTAACCCCGCTCGGCGAGCCCGACCATGATCCCATCGCGCGGGCCTGCGCCCAGGCCGGCGCCGATGTACAGCCCAGACCCGACGGCGATCACCACGACGGCGCCCACCACATAGGCGAGTCGCGGCACCAGCCGATCACTTGACGGCAGGTGGCCGCCGATCAGGTTGACAACGAGCCCGATCTCGAGCGCGTTGAGAATGGTGCCGACGCCGGGTCGTTGGCGCAACGGGATCCAGAGCAACAGCAGGAGGAACCCGACGATCTCGATCACCCAGCCGAGTGAGAGACCGACGTGGCTGGAAACGCCCTGATGAAAGACATCCCACGGCGCCAGGCCGAGGCGTGCCGTCACGAACATGCCGATGCCCAATCCGAACAGTGCCAACCCGGCGACGCATCGAATCAAGCGTTGCGCGGGTCGATCGGGGAACAGGGCGTGCAGCACGACGCGACCCTACCGACGGCCGCGTCACACCCTCCTGGTACTGATTGCACCATGCTGCTCACTACACGTTGTGCCTCATGTGGCTGCCCGGGCGAAGCACTGTGCCATCGCTGCCGATTCTCGTTGGCATCGGTCCGCTCACTGCGCAGCCCCGACGGGATCCAAGCCGCCTTCTCGTTCGAAGGAGTGGCCCGCGAACTGATCGTTGCGCTCAAGTTCCGCCACCGTCGCTCGGCCGCCGGCGTGCTCGCCACGCAGATGGTTCGCCGGCTGCGGTTGGCGGATGTCGATGTGGTCACCTGGGCGCCGACCAGTGCCCGTCGTGTTCGGCGACGAGGCTACGACCAGGCCGAGGCGATCGCCCGGGCTGTCGCCCGTCAGCTCGGCGTTCCCTGCGTGCGACTGTTGTACAGAACCCATGGCGCACCACAGACCGGCAAGTCACGCGCCGAACGCCTCGTCGGCCCGGCATTTCGCGCCCGACGTCCGCGGCGTGGTCTCTCCGTGCTGGTCGTCGACGACGTGGTCACCACGGGCGCGACGCTCCGCACGGCGGCCGCGGCCGTGCGGTCGGCAGGTGTCGCGCGGGTCGAAATGGTCGCCGCAGCCAGCACCCAGCTGGGCCATCCAGCCAGAGTACGGAGGTTGGCGATGGTGAGCTGAACCACGGCCGATGCCAAGGTCAGCGCCGGCCACCCACCCGGAGATAGGGCCGGTAGGCTGTGCACCCGCATGGGCATCCTCGATCGCATCCTCCGAGCTGGTGAAGGCAAGAAGCTGAAGGCCCTGGAGGGCCTCGTTCCCGACATCAACGCACAAGCCGCGGCCATGAGCGCGCTCAGCGACGACGCGCTGCGCGGCAAGACCGCCGAGTTCCGTGGTCGTATCGAGCGAGGTGAGAGTCTCGACGATCTGCTGGTCGAATCGTTCGCAGCGGTCCGCGAGGCGGCCAGTCGAGTGATCGGGCAACGCCACTTCGACGTGCAGCTGATGGGCGGTGCAGCATTGCACTTCGGTTGGGTCGCCGAGATGAAGACCGGTGAAGGCAAAACCCTGGTCAGCACGCTGCCGGCGTATCTGAACGGACTCGGTGGCAAGGGTGTACACCTGATCACCGTCAACGACTATCTGGCCCGCTTCCACGCCGAGTGGATGGGTCGAATTCACAAGTGGATGGGGCTCGACGTCGGCCTGATCATTCCCGGATTCAAGGAACGCCCGGCCGAGAAGCGCGCCAACTACGCGTGCGACATCACCTACGGCACCAACAACGAATTCGGCTTCGACTACCTGCGCGACAACATGGCCACGACCCTGGCCGACAAGGTGCAGCGCGGGCACAGCTATGCAATCGTCGACGAGGTCGACTCGATCCTGATCGACGAGGCCCGTACGCCGTTGATCATCAGCGGTCGCGTGGCCGACGCCGCCAAGTTGTATTACCGGTTCGCCTCGATCGTGCGCTCGTTGAGGCGTGACGTCGACTACGAGGTCGAAGAAGACAAGCGCGTGGTTGTGCCGCTCGATGCAGGCATCGAGAAGGTCGAGCAATCATTGGACATTCCCAACTTGTACGACGAGGTGCAGCAGAACCTGGTGCACCAGCTCTCGGTGGCGTTGAAGGCCAAGGAGTTGTACAAGCGCGACAAGGACTACATCATCCAAGGCGGCGAGGTGAAGATCGTCGACGAGTTCACCGGTCGTGTGCTCGATGGTCGGCGCTGGAGCGAAGGCATCCACCAGGCCGTCGAGGCCAAGGAGGGTGTGAAGATCAAAGAGGAGAACCAGACCCTCGCCACCATCACCTTGCAGAACTACTTCCGTATGTACGACAAGCTCGCCGGAATGACGGGTACCGCAGCCACAGAGGCTGCCGAACTGATGGGCACCTATCAGCTGGCTGTGGTGCCGATCCCGACCAACCAGACGGTCGTTCGAGCGGATCAGGCC
Source organism: Ilumatobacteraceae bacterium (assembly GCA_031408175.1). Lineage (GTDB taxonomy): Bacteria > Actinomycetota > Acidimicrobiia > Acidimicrobiales > Ilumatobacteraceae > JAENVT01. Next base: position 353 of record JANOJI010000542.1, on the reverse strand, counting down.
GACCTCATCTACAAGGGTGAGCAATCCAAGTTCGGAGCTGTTGTCGACGACATCTCCGAGAAGTTCGAGCGCGGTCAGCCAGTGCTGGTCGGCACGATCAGTGTCGAAAAGAGTGAGTACCTCTCGCAGCTGTTGAAGAAGCGTGGGGTACCCCACGAGGTGCTCAACGCCAAGCAGCACACGCGTGAGGCGATGATCGTCACCCAGGCCGGGCGGCTCAACGCCGTCACGGTCGCCACCAACATGGCCGGGCGTGGCGTCGACATCATCCTCGGTGGCAACCCCGAGGGGCTGGCCAGACACGAGGTCGTCAAGGAAGGTCACGATCCCGACGTCATGGTCGACGACTTCGC
>JANOJI010000531.1:0-3503 GCA_031408175.1 Ilumatobacteraceae bacterium | reverse complement strand
GCCGCAGCACCGAAGATCACGCGTGTGGAATGGTGGCCGGTGCGACCGAAGGGTTGTGTGGACAGCATTCCCGAAGAGTACCTACTCGACGAGGTAGCGATCGCGCAGAACTCGCTTCAAGATCTTCCCAGGCCCAGATTTCGGTAGCGGCTCGGTAGAGACGTCGATCGCCTTGGGCACCTTGTAGCCGGCAATCAGGTCGCGGCAATGGGACCGAAGCCCGTCGCCGCTCACCGTCATACCGGGGTGCAGCACCACGATCGCGTGCACTACCTCGCCCCACCGTTCGTCGGGCACTCCGAACACTGCGGCCTCAGCCACCGCTGCATGCCGATACAGCGCATCTTCGACCTCGACCGAGTAGACGTTCTCGCCGCCACTCACGATCATGTCCTTGGCCCGGTCGACCACGAACAGATAGTTGCGATCGTTGAGGTATCCGAGATCTCCTGTGTGGTACCACCCGTCGCGAAGGGCGTCGGCCGTTGCCGCAGCATTGTCCCAATACCCAATCGTCACCGCGTTGGATCGCGCCAGCACCTCGCCGATCTCACCCGGTTCACAATCGATGCCGTCGGGCCTGACCGTTCGAACCGCAACACCGACGGCCGGCTGGCCGCAGGATCCGGCAAGATCGGTGCCAAGTGTTGCTTCTTCGTGGCGCAGACGCGTCACCACCGACGACGTCTCGGTTGCCCCGTAGAACTGAGCAAGCTCGGTGTCCGGGAACACCTCATGAGCCTGGCGAATCAACTCTGCTGCGATGGGAGAGCCGGCGTGCCCGAGCATTCGCAGCGACGACACATCACGCGGTCGCAGGCGCTGCTCGGCAACGAGGGACGCAAGCATGGTGGGGACCGGCAAGAAGATCGTCACGCGGTGCTGGGCGATCAGGTCGAGGCACAGCGCGGGATCGAACAACGGCGCCGTCACCGTCTGCCCGCCGAGCCACGCCAGACCGGTCAGCGGGGCGATACCGGCGACATGAAACATGGCCGGCGCGCCCAGGAACACATCGCTGGCCTCCAGCGAGCAGGCCAGAATCTTGTTGAACGCGTTGGCGACCAGGTTGGCGTGAGTCAGCATGACCCCCTTCGGTCGACCCGTCGTACCGCCCGTGTAGAACAATGCGGCGGTGTCGCCAGGAGCAACGCAGGCGATGCGCGGCTCGGGACTGGATGCGTCGAGCAGTCGCTCGTAGCCCTCTTCAATTGCAATGACGTGCTCGACGAGGTCGCCGAGCGGTCCGGCGTCTCGATCGGTGATCAGCACGCGAGCGCCACCGTGCTGAAGGATGTGGGCCAACTCGACAGGCGCCAGTCGCGTGTTCAGCGGCACCAGAACCATGCCGGCCGCAGGGAGCCCGAAGAACGCTTCGAGATACCGGTGGCCATTGGCCGAGAGCAAGGCGACGCGATCGCCGCGCTGCACGCCCAAGGTGGTGAGACCGGCGGCCAGTCGCCGGCAACGATCCGCCAGTTCGGTGTAGGTGATCGTTCGCTCGCCGTCGATCACTGCAATGCGTCCACCAAAGCACGTCCGAGCGTGTTCGATGGGGTCGGCCAGCGTCATCATCCGCCGTGGAGACTAGGGCTTCCACGCTTCCCGATCAGCTTCGGAAGCGCTAGGCGTGCTGCGCTAGCGAAGTGATCACGCTGCCATTGACCACCGATCGCCTGACCGTGCGAATGATGCGAGCCGAGCATGCGGGCCACCGCATCACCGCCACTCTGGATCCCGCCAACGGCGCGTCGCGGCGACTGCTCGACAAGCTCGGGTTCGCTTCGAAGGACGCTCGCCGCTCTCGGTGTTCGTTCGCGGTGAGTGCGCCGACGATGACCGCTTCGCACTGTTGGCGAGCGAGCATGCCGACAAGGTCAGGGCGTCGGGCGACCGAGCGTGAAGTCGCCTGGCAGTTGCGGAAGCGACATGAGCCACTCCCACAGCTTGTCGACCTGCGGATCGAGATCGTCGACTGCGCCAGAGTTGTCGACGACGAAGTCGGCGCCCTTCAACCGGTCGTCGCGGCTGGCTTGACGAGTGATCCGTGCGCGTGCGTCGGATTCGCTGAAACCTCGAAACCGCACCAACCGCTCGACCTGTGCGTCGACCGGCACGTCGACGACGATCTTGCCTTGCAGCCCGCGCCGTGGATTCTCGGTGAGCAGCGGTATGTCGAGCACGACAACCTTGTCGGTCGAGGCCATCGCGTTGACACGTCGGTTGATCTCCGCGCCCACCGCCGGATGCACGATCGCGTTGAGCGCTCGAAGGGCGTCGGGATCGGAAAACACGATCTCGGCGAGCAAGGCGCGAAGTAGTTCGCCGTCGTCATCCAGAACCTGATCACCGAACCGCTCGGCGATCGCGTCGACGACGGCAGACCCCGGCTTCTGCACCTCGCGAGTGATGACGTCGGCGTCGATGACCTCGGCACCTCTGGCGGCGAGCATCGCACTGACCGTTGATTTCCCGGACCCAATGCCTCCGGTGAGCCCGACCAGGATCATCGGCGCAATGTACCGGTCACCAGCTCGAGCAGCGCGCTCGGTAGCATCTCGGTCGATGGGCGAAGAAGTTGACCAGCGTGTACGCGGCAACGAACCTCCCCAGCGCGATCAGATGTCACTCAGCTGGCCGCTGGTCGAACGCCGCAGGGTGCATGCCGCTCCCCCCGACGGCGTTGAACGGCGAGCCACTCGGGCGCCGGCACCAGCGCCCATCCCCAGCCTGACGGCGGCGCCACTGTGGCCGTTTCGCCTGGCTGCCTTGGCCGGCGCACTCGCCCGTTCGAGATCTGATTTCAGTTGGGACAACTGGAAGCTGATCGCCTCGGCGGCAATTGTCAGTCTGTATGCCATCGTCACGTGCATCAGGCCGGTTCCGTACCGCGACGACACCAAGGTTCGAATCCGCATCATCGCCGAGCAGGCATTGCACCTCATCGTTGTCCTGGCGACCGGTGCCTGGGCGTCACCGTTTGCGCTGTGCCTGATCCCCAGCGGAATGCTCGCCGGGTTCGCTGCCGGTGGTTTTTTCAGCGCCCAACTCGGCGTCGCCGCAATCGCCGCGGTCACGGCCCGGCACATCAACGATGTCGGCGCTCGCGATGGATTGCGCGATGGATTGTTGTGGACGGGCCTGCTCGGTCTTGTCGCGTTTACGAGTGGCCTGACCCATCGGGCGGGGCTCGAGGCGGCACGTCAACAGCAGTTGGCTCTCGACCGGGTCAGCCGTCTCGCCGAGGCCAACTCGTTGCTGTTCTCACTCCAGCGAGTCGCCCAGACGCTGCCAGCGTCGCTTGATCTCGACGACGTGCTCGATTCGACGGTGCAGCGAATGCAAGCGATGGTGCGCCACGACGCACTCTCGGTGTTCCTCGTCAACGCGACCGATCGCGCAGTGGAGCCCATCCGCGCCCTTGGTTTCACGCCGCCGCCGTCGTTCCAACTCGACCGCCTCCCCGAGGGATTGCGCGCTGCGATGGACTCGCCGCGTACCGT
>JANOJI010000492.1:0-3914 GCA_031408175.1 Ilumatobacteraceae bacterium | reverse complement strand
CTGCGGAGCCACTGCAGTTGCCGGCAGAGTGAGCTGTCGACCGGGGCTGATGACGCTCTTGATGGTGATCTTGTTGACGGCCAGCAGGTCGGCCAGCGTGACCTTGTACATCGCCGCGATGCCCAACAAGAAGTCACCGTTTTTGACCGTGTGCACGACTCCTCCAGCGGCTGGACCCGATGGAATTGCCACTGCCGGCGTGGGTTGGGTCGCGCCGGCCGGGACGGTCAGTTTGTCGCCGGGCAGGATCAAGCTCTTGGCCGTCAGGTTGTTGAGGCTCAACAGATCGGGCAACGCAACCCCGACCTTGGCAGCGATTCCAGCGAGGAAGTCACCGTTCTTGACGACGTACTCGGTGGGTACGGCGGTCACCGAACCGGCCGCGAGTGTCGGGGCCGGCAGGGTCAGGGTGGTGAGCAAGATGGCTGAAAGGGAGGCAGCCAGCAGCGCTCGTTGAGTCCGAGACATGCCATTCTTTCGGCAGGACGCGCAGGAGACTTTACGAATTCTTGACAATTTCGACATTTTACCTGGGTGGAGAGCGAGCTGTCCAGGCACCCTCAACCTCGACCTGCACAGGAGATCGAGATTGAGAGTTTGCGGACTCAGTCGTCGCGGGGTGCGCGCCCTGCGAGAAACTCGATCGAGCGGGCCACATTGGCGGCGACGAAACGCTCGAGTCGAGGCGAATCGAGCAGGCGGGCGACCGCCTGCAGCGGCAGCATCGAGCCACTTCTGGCGGCTTCTTGTGCCGCGGCGCGGCTGGTCTTGATCCCGTGGGCGTAGACGATGAAGGCCGACGCATTGTCGAGCAGCGCCTCGCGCTGCAGCGCCTCGCCGGCCTCGACGACCGAGCCGCTGAACCGGCGACCGTCGTCGCGTTTGGCAACCCTGGTGTGCCATTCGTGGCGGCCTGTCCACTGGGCGAGGAAGGCAGTGAACATTGCCAAGCGGACGGTGTCGGTTCCCGGCGACTGATGGTGGTGCCATCGCGCTGCGTGCGCGTAGGTGAGACCATGGGTGATGTCGAGCCATCCGAAATCGTCGAGCAGGTCTCGTTCGCCGGCGAGGTCGTAGCGCATCATCCGCTCGCCGACGGTCTCGACGACGACGTCGAGCACACCGTCGACACCCGCACCACCACGCATGGCGTCGGCGACAGCCGGAACCACGGCCTTGCGGTCCTTGCCCAGCAGCGTTGTCAGCAGCGTTCCATCGTCTCGCCATCCGTCGTCGCTGGGCAGCGTCGCCAGTGCAGCGATGTCGGTTCCGGCGAGCGCACGCACGAACGGCCGAGTGTAGGGCAGCAGATCCTCGCGGGTGCCGTAGACGATGGTTGGAACGAGGTATGGCAACACGGTGTCGGCAGATTCCCAGCCGATCATGTTGAGCAATTCGAACGCCTTTTGACAGTAGATCGCGCCATGGCCGTACGACAGCAGGTGGTCGCTGGCGACCGCGGTGAACCAGGGCCGCAGGTCGGCAGCTGTCAAGCCGCTGGCGATCGCACCACGCACCAACGCCTGGGCCTGCTCGAGTTGCTCGGTCTCAACGGCACGGCGGAACTCGTCGAGCGGATCGGCCGGAAGTTGACGCACCGGTTCTGGCAGGGGATTGACCGGTCGGTCTCGTTCGGTCTCGGCGATCCCGGCGATCGCCTGCACGATCGGCAGGGCTCGTTGGTCGCCGTCGTAGAGATCGACCATTGCCAGGCAGTCGGTGGCCGAGGCGATCGAGTGTCCCCATCCGAAGTCAGCCCGTGGTGCGCCGTGTTGGACCGCCTCCCACACCAACTCTCCGGGGTTGGTGTCCGCTTGCAGCAGCCGAACGACATCGCGGCTGACCTGTCCGATGTAGTCACGTTCGACGCCACGGCGCAGGCTGGCCAGCAAGCGCGGCTTCATGCTCTCCGGGTCGGCTCGCCGCACGGTGACCCGCACGGCGCCATCGTCGTCGACGGTCGTCTCGTGGGTGTTGATGTCTTCTTCACCCACGACGCATACCCCATCGTCGACACGGAACTTCCAGTTGTGCCACGCACAGGTGATCAGATTGCCGTCGAGCGACCCTTGCGTCATCCCGTAGCCCTCGTGCGGGCAGGCGTGGTCGAGCGCGAACACGCCCTCCGACGTTCTGATCAGGCACAGTCGTTGGTCGTCGACGCGCACCATCTTCATCGAGCCGATCGGCAGGTCGTGGAGGTGGGCGACGGCGGTGGCGGTAGCGGTTGGCGTGGGAGTCATGGGTGGTGACGGTAGAACTTCAACCATGGTTGAAGTCAAGCGTTTCTCTGTCGGTGAGCTGGCGGCGCGGGCCGGCGTCAGTACCTCGGCCCTTCGGTTCTACGAGGCCAACGGTCTGATCCAATCCGAGCGCAACGAATCGGGTCATCGTCGGTACCGCTCCGACGCCTTGCGCCGAGTTGCCTTCATTCGGGTCGCCCAGCGAATCGGCCTGTCGCTCAACGAGATCTCCACTGCGCTGCAATCATTGCCATCACAACGCACGCCGACCCGTGATGATTGGGATGACATCTCCAGTGCATGGTTGCCGCGCATCGCCGAGCAGATTGCCGAACTGGAGATGCTGCGCGATCGACTCGACGGGTGCATCGGCTGCGGATGTCTCTCGCTCGACACGTGCGAGTTGTACAACATCGATGATCGAGCGTCCCGACGGGGGGCCGGTGCTCGCTACCTACTCGGCGACCCCATCGAAACCGGACCGGTCACGTAGGTACCGTCAGTCCGGCGCCCATCACGTCGACGAAGTTGTCGTGGTAGAAGGCCTGGCGGGCTTCGCTGGATGTACTTGCCAGGCTTGCTTCGAACCGTTCGATCGGACGCCGCCCGCCCTCGACATGGGGATAGTCCGACGAGAACATGCAGACTTCGGGCCCAGCGTTGTCGATGATCCAGCCGACGTCCTCGGTCGGGTACGGCGTGAAGCGGATCTGGCGCCGCACATAGTCACTCGGTCGCATCGACAGGCTGCGCAGGCGCTCCTCGTGGCGACCGAACGCGTCGAATGCGGCTTCCATCTGCCGCATCCACGATGGCACCCACACCGCACCCTGCTCGATGACGCCGACCCGAAGGGTGGGGAATCGCTCGAACACACCGTCGAAGATCATTGCCGCCAGCGTCTGAGCAGGAGGCCCGGGGATGCCCATGTAGTCGACGGAGCGAAAGTTCTCGTCGCCGCCGTGGAAGTCGGGTGGGACCGGCAATCCGTTGCGGAAGTAGTTGGGATCGATCAGCTCACCGGTGCCGCCGACGTGGAACACGATGGGGATGCGAGCCTCGCTGGCCAACGCCCATACGGCGTCGAGCGCACGATGGCTCGGTGAGTGTGTCGGGGGGCACCCCGATGCGACGAGCAGTGCGGCTGCACCCATCGAGACCGCCTCGGCGGCCAGATCGCCGGCCCGGTCGAGGTCGACCAGTGGCACGTAGAGCGTGGGCAGGAGCCGAACATCATCGGAACAGAACTCGGTCATTGCCCGGTTGTGCGCGCGTGCCGCGCCGATCGCCAGCTCGAGGTCGCCGGAATGCTCCCAATCGCGCAATCGCCGGTTGTGGAAGGTGTTGAAGATCAGTTGGCTGGCAAAACCGAGCAGATCGAGTGCCCGACCGCGATCCTGGGCGATGAAGGCACCGGTGGCCGCGAAGTTCTTGCGGGCCATGATCTCGGCCGCTTCGACGTCGAGGTGTTCGGCCGATCGGTGCCGGGCGACCAGCTTGTCGAACGCCTCGTCGACGTTGCGGAGTTGGTCGTCGGGATCGCCGGTTTGGCGCAGTTCGTTCCCCCCGCTGTACGTCAGCGCCGGGATGCGCTCGCGGATGGCGGCATCGGCGTGATCGCGTAGCCAGTTGGGCGTCTCCATGACGTGGGCGTCGGCATCGTGAACCGTC
>JANOJI010000470.1:0-5968 GCA_031408175.1 Ilumatobacteraceae bacterium | reverse complement strand
TGGTACATGGATGGTACATATTTCTCCTCCGAGATCAGGCGGCGGACGGCTTCAGTTCGGCGTGTTGAGCGACGGTAATCCCGAGTGCGTTGGCGATGTCGCACAGTCGGGCGAGGCTGGTCGAGCGGTAGCCGTTGGCTTCGTAGCGTTGGATCTGTTGCTCGGCCATCCCCAGCGCCTCGGCGAGGTGGCGTTGGGTCCAACCGCGAGCGATGCGCGCTTTGACGAGCACCGTCGACAGTTCCTCCAACGAGGCCGCATCGAACGCCGACACTGTGCCACCACGGAGCTGATCGAAGTCGGCAAGCTCGGCATTCAAGTCGTCGGCCTGGGCGCGCACCGCGTCGAGTTCCAACCGGTCAAGCTTGGTTCGCTTGCCGGGCCGCGACTTGATGATCGCGGCGGCCTGCTCGAAGCGGTCGAGGTGTGCCTTAGTAGCTCGGTACTGCACTTCGTTGGTGATCACGATGGATCCGCTTTCGAGAGGTGAACAACGACGATGCCCTTGCGGCGGGGGACAGGATCGAGCACAAGAGAGGATAGTCCACAACATTATCATTGTGCGCCGTGCACTCCGTCTCCAGGGTTCAGCCTTCAGGAAACATCCGTTGCAGGGCGGGCACATCGTCGAAAATCGCGTCTTCGGTCGCCAACGGGAGCCCACCGGCGACGGCAACTGCGGCGACCCAGCGATCGGCTTCGTGGTCCTTCGCTCCCAATCCATGCCCGGTCCGCACGCACCACGCTCGTAGATCGACGTACGCATCAGTCACGTCGTCCAGCGGCGGCACCACGCCGGCACGAGCGACCAACCGCTCGAGCACAGCGCGACGGCGAACACCCCAGCCGGCCACCTCGGCACCGAAGCGCATTTCGGCAACCACGACGAACGGCAGCACCCACACCGCTCGCTCGAGCACTGGCGCCCACCGAATCTGGCGTTGTGATCGGCGAACCCCGAGCCACGCGCTCGCGATCATCGTGTCCACAACGACCGGTTCAGCCACAGGGTGTCAGACGTCTTCGAGAATCGCGAAGAACTCGTCTTCCTCGGCCGCCGTCAGGTCATCGATCGCGAATCCACCAAGATCACCCATTGGCTCGCACCGCTTCACGATCGCAGCAATGGTGGACGGCGCTGTCTGACGAAATTCGTCTCTGTTGCTGTCTGACACTGTGCACCTCCTGCGCAGTTGGAACCCCTCGAAGTCTACCCGCGGCCGACATTGGCGGTCGCGGGAACCCACGCATTCGCTGCCCAACAACCGGGACAACCGACACCGCGAAGTGCCTGCGAGAATGAGCGATGCGCCAAGGGCTGCCGTGAACGACGAACCTACCCTTCTCGCTGAACTCGAGGCGCTCCGCTCAGAGAATGCCCGGCTTCGTGAACTCCTCAGATTGGATACCCGCCAAGATGACGGTCATCGTCACGCGTGGACGCCAACGTTATTCACCCAAACGCCGGCAATGCCGATTCTGGACTCGACTGCATCGCCTGACGACAAGTTGGCGTTGATCCGGTCGCTTTTCGGCGCACGCTCCGACGTGTTCGCCCTTCGTTGGGAGAACGCGTCAAGCGGCAAGGCCGGATGGTCGCCCGCGGTGCGCGGTGGGTGGGCGAACAAACGGGCACAGAAGGACTATCTGCCGTTGACTGACGACGTCGTCGCGCGCCACCTCCGTGGCGAAGTAACGGTCGGGATCTATCCGCTGATGCGCGGCGATACGTGCACGCTGCTTGCGTGTGACTTCGACGGTGGGACATGGGTCCTCGACGCGCTCGCGTATCTCGACGCCTGCCACCGCGCTGGAGTACCGGCCGTGTTGGAGCGGTCGCGTTCTGGCGACGGCGCGCATGTCTGGGTGTTCTTCGACGCTCCGGTCGCTGCAGCCACGGCTCGATCGTTGGGGACTTCGTTGCTGCGCGAGGCAATGGCATCTCGCGCCGAGTTGGACCTGTCCAGCTATGACCGGTTCTTTCCGTCGCAGGACTTCTTGCCGACAGGCTCGTTCGGGAACCTCATCGCCCTTCCCTTGCACGGTGAGCGACTCATGCACGGGGCGACGGCGTTCTTGGATCCCACAACGATGGAGCCGTGGCCAGATCAGTGGGCGTTCTTGTCCTCGATCGCACGACTCGCACCTGACGCTGCAGCTGCGCTCGCCGAGTCGCTGCGGCCGGTTGACGCCGGACCCAAGCTCACTCTTGCCGATTTGGCCCGAGCCGGTGGCCCTCCGCCTCCGACGATCATCCGGGCACAACTCGGCGCAGTGCTATCGATCGAACGGTCGGGTCTGCCGCCAGCGCCCGGCTGCGTGATGCGATGGCCCGCTTCGCTCACGGCGAGGACCACCCACAACGCCGAGCGCAGGTTGTCGAGCTGATCGACAGTCTCGACCCGGACGCGATCACCAGACTGGCGACGGCAACGACGAATGCCCGACTGAGCGGTCAACGGGTTGACGTCATGCGTGGGATCGCCGACGTGGTGCCGACGGAAACGCTGCTGGCGGCCCTCGGTGGCGGCGATGCATCGGCGATGTGTGTTCGCGATGTCGCCCTCCTTGCCGCGGTGATCGGGCGTGGCCACCCATCTGATCGGACGAGTGATGACGCGGTCGAGCGGCTCAGCCGGCAGTTCGCCGCACATCCCTCCGGATCGGTTGCGGTGCTGTCGATGCTCTACCAGAACCATGACGCCACAGCAGCGCTGCTGATCGAGACACTCGACGCCGACACCCACGGTCGGCCGCGTCGCAGCGCGGTGACCCGAACCCTCCGCATCGCCACGAGTGCGACGCGTGTCGCCGGCACCGACGTCGCACAGGGTGCGGTCGTCACGCTGGATCTCGCCGAGTCGGGATTCGAATACGGTCTTGGCGCACACCGCTGTCCAGGCAGACCCCTCGCCGAGGCGATCGTCACGGGCATCATGGCCGCCATCACGACCAGCGGCTACAGGGTGTTGCCCGGAGCGGTCGAACGCGACGCGGCCGGTCGGCCGACCACCCTCACGATGGAGCCAGCACGATGAGCGCCGAGTTCGCTGCCATGCATCGGGCCGGCACCTTCCTCCTCGTCAACGTCCACGACGCCGGCTCGGCAGCCATCGCCCAAGCCGCCGGCGCGGTCGCGCTCGGCACCACGAGTTCCGGACACGCGTACACGTTGGCCCGGCCTGACGCCGCCGGCGCGTTGCACCGCGACGAAGCGATCGAACGAGTGGCACAGATCTGCGCGGCCGTCACCGTCCCGGTCAGCGTTGACGCCGAGAACGGCTGGGGCGCAACACCCAACGACGTCGCCGACACCATCAGACTGCTCGCCGACGCCGGCGCGGCCGGCGCGAGCATCGAGGACTGGTCCGGCGATCCCGACATCGGCTTCTACGACCTTGCCCTCGCCACCGAACGAGTCACCGCCGCCCTCGACGCCGCCCGCGCCCTACCCACCCCATTCGTGATCTGCGCGCGAGCCGAAGCGTTCCTCCACGAAGCCGTCGACCCGTTGCGCGAATCGATCAGTCGACTGCAATCGTTCGCCGCGGTCGGTGCCGACTGCCTCTACGCACCCGGGCCACGAGACCTCGCAACGCTTCGAACGATCGTCGCCGAAGCGGGCGGCCCAGTGAACGCCCTGATCGGCCTCGGCAGCACACTCACCATGAACGACGCGACCGCGATCGGAGTCCGACGCGTCAGCGTCGGCGGATCGCTCTACCGCGCCACGATGGCCACCTTCCAACAACTCGTCCAACAACTCGTCCGCGTCGGAAGCTTCGCCACCGACCCGGCACCACTCGCCGACACAGATCTCACCCGAACCTTCACCCAACATCGAAGGCAAGCAGAGCGGCGATGAACCGCTGCGCCACGCCGAGCAGCGGAGGCTCGACCCGCTGACTGGGTTGGTCGCCCGCCCGGGGAGTCAGGTTTCGGCGAGCCCGTCGAGGTAGTCGGCGACGTGGGTGTGGCCGCCGTGGCGCGCCCACCCCGCGGGCGGCGAGTTCCATTCGGTGTCGACGACGTGGGGGTCGGCGCCGAGCTCGACGAGCAGCTGGGCGAGTTGCAGGTTGCCGTGTTGCGCTGCTTGGTGCAGGGCCGTGGTCCGGTGGCGGACGTTGACGTCGAACCCGAGATCGACGAGCAGCCGGATCGCGTCACCACGGCCGAGCTCGGTGGCACGAGCGACCAGATCGTCGCGTTGCTCGAGCGCCGACTGGAGCAGCCGCGAATCGGTCGCAAGTGCGGCGTCGACGGCTCGACGGTCACCGGCGAGGCAGGCACCGACGAACACCGTCACCGGGTCGACGGTGGAGGTGTCGGCACCGGCGGCAGCGAGCAACTCGGCGATCGCCAGGTTGCCATGCAGCACGGCTCCCTCGTACGGGCTGCGACCCTCGTAGCCGGGGTGAGTCCCTGAGCGGTTCGGATCGACTCCACGAGCGAGCAGCAGGCGGGCGCGTTGTTCGAGGCCGGCCTCGGCGGCGTGCTGGAGTGCCTCGGCGACGATCTCCTGTGGCGTCTGGTGGCCGTGGGCGAGCATCCGCCGCCATGGTCCCCCGTCACCGCGACCGAGGCCGTGATCGAGCAGCAGCTCGAGGAACTCGGTGTCGTCGCGGGCGAGGTCGCCCGCACCCCGGTTGTAGATCGTCTGGCTGTCGTTCGCTTCCGCCCCAGCCTCCAACAGCAGCCGTGCCAGTGGGATCTCCTGCGGGTGGGGTGGGGCACCCTGCTCGCCGCGGCCGAACGCGCCGGTGAGCGCGGTGAACGGCGACGGCAGACCCTCCCACAGGTATCCCGCATTCGGGTCGGCGCCAGCGGCGAGCAACAGCCGGGCCGCGGCAATGGGATCGCTTTCGGGGCGCGGCGCAAGCCGTGAGTACGTGAGGTACAACAACGGCGGCCAGGCGAACGGTCCGCCGTCACGACCAGGCGCCTGCGGATCACTGTCGACGACGTGGCGGATCGCGTCGACCGTGCCGGTGGCGGCCGCGGTGTAGATCGACCACCCGGCGAGGTGCGGGTACTCGACCAACATGCGGTCGGCCTGTGCCCAGCGGGCGGGGTCATCGGCGCCGTAGTTGAGGCAGCCGAGACGGAGCAGCTCGTCGGCGCGCGAGGCGTCGTCGACAAGCGGCTGACCGATCTGCTGCTCGTGTGGCGATCGGCTCCACCGGTTGACCAGCTGCACGTAGTCGCGCAGCTTCGCCCACGACGCGAAGTCGTAGTGGCGGGCCACCGTCAACTGCGCATCGGCCAACTTGAACGCCGTCGCCGCCGGTGTCCCAGCGGTCAGCTCGCCCAAGCGCGGATGGTGTTCGCGCACGAGCGCGATCGAACCGTCGATCCCGGCGCGAACCAGATCACGCAACGTCTTGGCGTGAGCCTTCAGCCGATCGAGATCCGGGTTGTCTGGCAGGCAGTCGACAGGCATCGGTGTCATCCTCTCCGCAAGGCCCGACGTCCGCACGGACGGGCAAGAAAGGAGACAGGCAACCTCGTTCGATTCACCCAGGTGGGCTCTGCCCTTCCCGCGGACCGGAGGCGCTCCTGGATCGCCGGAATCAAACCTAGCCGACAACGCATCACACCCTCCGACGTCGACGCACCCGTATTCCGGGCGTGTTTTCGAACCTGGCAAGAAGCGGGTGTAGCGGCCCAGCCGGATCCGCCCGCCAATGATAACGAGCCCTGCGGTTCCGCCGATCACGCTCAGTGACCGATGCTCGGGTGGTGAACTGTCCCGCTACGCTCATCAGGGCCGAACCCGAGCGGCCAGTTGGCGTCGGTGGGCGCGTTACGGCGCTCGGGTGATGTGCGGTCGGCGATCGATTGAGGCGGGAGCGTTCGGCCCGGTCGCCGAAACGCGTCGGTCGCTCGACGATGTCTTGAGTTCCTGACCTCAGTGCGTGACCGCCGAGCGATGAAATCAGGCTTCGACCGCCGGGATTATCGCGTGGTC
>JANOJI010000434.1:0-2936 GCA_031408175.1 Ilumatobacteraceae bacterium | reverse complement strand
GGTCAGCCCCACCGCCAACAGCACGCTCAGCGGGAACTCGTTGCCGAACCAGGTCCCTGGGCATCCGAGTGTCGGGAGCGAGCGACTCGCTGACCTGGTTGCGATTGGCGCGTCCGGCCGACGGCGCCAACAGCAACCACGAATTGCTCAAACCCCATCCCATCAGATTTGCTGCCACGGTGCCCATCAGCAACGTGCTGAGCACCTCGGGCACGTTGCGGTAGTAACGCAGCGCTCCGGCTATGCCGGCCCAGATCGCGCCACCGATGATGCCGAACACCATGGAGACGACTAGCGCCCATGGGCCCGGTCCGCCGAGGCGCACCGCAACATAGGAGGCGAAGCACGAGCCGATCACCAGCTGACCCTCCTGGCCGATGTTGACCAGGCCTGCTCGACCATTGACGATCGTGCCGAGAGCGACGAGCAGTATGGGTGCCGAGACGCCCAGCGTCAGTCCCCAACGACCGGGCTTGCGGATGCTGCCGTCGAGCATGGCGGTGTACACATTGGTCCACGACCCGCCGGTGGCCGCGACGCAGATCGCGGCGAGAGCAAGAGCAACGAACAGGCAGATCGCATACAGCGCGACTACCTCACCGGTGACGCCGAACTTCGACCGCTGCAGCGCGGCGGCGGCGACCTCGTGTTCCGCGGCATCGGTGACGATGTTCTCGCCGACGTCACTCACTGGCGCCACTCATCATCAGGCCGAGTTCGGCGAGGTCAACATCGTTGCGCCGCATCTCGCCGACGATCCGTCCGTTCGACATCACGACGATGCGGTCGGCAAGATCGAGGATCTCTTCCAGTTCGGTTGATATCAAGAGCACTGCCACGCCGTCGTCGGCAGCAGCGCGCAGCTGTGACGACATGTACTCGATCGCCCCGACATCGAGGCCTCGGGTGGGCTGCGCGGCGACGAGCACGCGCGGCCCATGGGACAACTCACGAGCCAGCACCACGCGCTGCTGGTTGCCGCCGCTGAGCGACCACATCGGTGCTCGTGACCCGACACAGACGATGTCGAACTTGTCGATCAGCATCGATGCCTGCGCGTGCATCACCGCCTGATTCATCAACCCACGTCGAGCAACCCTGTTCGGGTCGGCGATGAACATGTTCTCGGCAACGCTGAAGTCGAGCACACAACCACTGTCGTGGCGGTCCTCGGGGATGACGGCAATGCCTGCGCTGGCCATGACGCCTGCGTCGCCGGTCTCGACGCGGTGACTGTCGACCTCGACGTGACCATCGTCGAGCGCACACAGGCTCGACAGCACATCGCCGAGGGTGCGCTGGCCGTTGCCCTCGACTCCTGCGACACCGACGATCTCGCCGGCGTACACCTCGATGTTGAAGCGATCGAGCAGGACCCGTCCATCGCGCCCTGACACCGAGGCGTTGGTGATCGCCAACACTGGCGGGCCGGTTGGCGCTCTCGTCACCGTGACCGGTGCTCTCGTTTCGTCGAGTACACCGAACGCCGCGTGCTCGCGCCGCAGCACCACCTCGCGACCGACCATCGCCCGGGCGAGCGTGGCTGGGTCACTTCCGGCAGTTGGCCGCGAGTCCACCACCTTGCCGTCGCGCATGATGGTGATCTCGTCACTCGCCGATATCACCTCGGCGAGCTTGTGGCTGACGAGTGCCACGGCCTTGCCTTCATCTTCGACCACGCGTCGAAGCGCCGCGAACAGGAATTGGGACTCGGCGGGCGAGAGCACCGAGGTCGGCTCGTCGAACACAAGGATCTCGGGGTCTCGGCGAAGACATTTGATGATCTCGACGCGCTGGCGCATGCCTGCGGTCAGATCGCTGATGCGATCGTCGGGATCGATCTCGAGGCCGTATTGCTCGCTGATCTCACCCACGCGTCGGCGGATGCGGTTGGGGTCGAGTCGACCGGAATCACCGAGCGCGACGTTCTCCCACACGGTCAACGGCTCGACCAGGCTGAAGTGCTGGTGGACCATCGCAATTCCCAAGCGCGCTGCGTCGATCGGATCGCTGATCTTGACGGTCTCGCCGTGTACTCGAATCCGCCCGGCGTCGGGTAGGACCAGGCCGATCAACATCTTCATCAGCGTCGACTTGCCGGCGCCGTTCTCGCCGAGAATGCCGTGGACTCGGCCCTTGTGCAACGCCAGGTTGACACCGTCGCAGGCCACGACACGCCCGAACCGCTTGGAGATGTCGATGAACTCCGCGGCGGGCGGGAAGTCAGACTCCCCGCCCGCGCGGTGATCGGCCGCCTGGCTCACTGGCTGTGGTCAGCCCTCTGCAAACGCTACGCCGGCGATCTGGCCGAACTCGTCGGCGAGGTCACCCGAGGCGATTTGGGCATAGACGGCGTCCATCGCGGCCTGCTGGTCTGGTGTGGCGGCGCAGATCTCGGCGCCCGGCTCGGGATCGACGCCGACCTTGAACTGCTTGATATCACCCTCCTGGAAGGTGCCGGCAATGATCGTGCTCATCACAGCCTTCACGTAGTCGCCACCGTCGAACCTCACGGCGATGTCGTAGTCCAGTTCTTCGCTGTCGTCGCACACCGTCGAGGATCCGGCGCTCATCGTGATCAATCCGGCAGCGTTGGCAGCCTGCACGACGGGGCGGTGCGCACCGCCCAGGTACGGGTAGACGGCGTCGGCACCGTTGTCGATCGCCGTCTGCAATGCAGCCGTCGCATTGGCAGTGTTGTCGAAGTCGAATGGGAAGTCGCCGGTCGGCACGTACGTCTGGCTGAACGACGCATCCACGGCCTTCAAGCCGAGTTCGAACGACATGTAGGCCTGCTTCTCGAAGCCGAGATCGCAGCAGCCGATGAACACGACCGAGTCGCCGCCCTTCTCCTTCAACTTCTATCCGGTCGCGTAGCCGGCTGCGTAGCCGATCTCGCCACCGTCGTCGACGCTCTGCGACAAACCCGGGTTGGG
>JANOJI010000414.1:0-4195 GCA_031408175.1 Ilumatobacteraceae bacterium | reverse complement strand
CCCGACGACCGCGATCTATCCGCGATCGTCGAACAAGCCGATGCAGGCGGTTGCGATGGTACGCGCCGGGTTGCAGTTGCCGCCCGATCTGCTGGCGCTCGTCTGTGCCAGCCACGATGGCACTCCCCAGCACCTCGAAGCAGCGCTGCGAATCTTGGCGACGGTCGGTTTCGACGAGCGCTCGCTGGCGAACACCGCCGACCTTCCTCTCGATGACGTTGCCGCCGAGGTCGTGCTGCGCGGTGGCGGCGGCCGCACCGCATTGCAGATGAACTGCAGTGGCAAGCACAGCGGGATGCTGGTCACCAGCGCGATCAATGGGTGGCCGGTCGATGCCTCCTACCTGTCGCCCGAGCACCCGCTGCAACGACACATCACGGCGACGATCGACGAGCTCGCTGATGAACTCCACAGCCACATCGGGGTCGACGGTTGCGGATCGCCGGCACACGTGTTCTCACTCGTGGGATTGGCACGCGGCTTTCGCGCGATCGCAACGGGCGAGGCGGACAGTGCCGGCGACGCCGTCTACCGGGCCATGACCGCGCATCCGGACATGGTGGGCGGTGCCGACCGCGACGTGACCCACTTCATGCGACACGTGCCTGGCCTGATGGCCAAGGATGGCGCCGACGGTGTGTTCGCCGCAGCGCTGCCGGATGGCCGGGCGGTGGCGTTGAAGATCGCCGACGGCGCCAACCGGGCGCGTCCGCCGGTCATGCTCGCCGCGTTGCGAGCCTTGAACATCGACACGTCTTCCGTCGAAGCGTTGGTCGGCGAGTTCATCTTGGGGCACGGGCAGCACGTGGGCGAGGTGCGAGCCATCGCGCCGTAAGGTGACGAGATGACCGGAATTCCGTTCGTCACCCTCGATGAACCGCGTTACGGCGCGGCGGTGCCGGTTTCGCCATTGGTCTGCCGGGTGATCGCCAACAATCCGTCGAAGTACACCTACCTCGGCACCGGCACCTACATCGTCGGACATGGCGACGTCGCAGTCATCGACCCCGGCCCCATCCTCGATGAGCATCGCGACGCACTGATCGCCGCACTCGATGGTGCCCGTGTGCGAGCGATCCTGGTCACTCACTGTCACTCCGACCACTCACCACTCGCGGCGTGGTTGCGCGAGGAGACCGGCGCACCCACCATTGCCTTCGGCCCGCACGCCAGCGTCGAGACCGACCCTCACATGGACCCGGAGGTCAATGCGGCGATCGAGGACGGCATCACCTTGGAGGAGACCACCGACACCGACTTCGATCCCGATGTGCGCGTGGGCGATGGCGAGGTCGCCGCGATGGGTGTCGGGTGGACGATGCGCGCCGTGCACACGCCGGGCCACACCTCGAATCACATGTGCTACGCGCTCGACGAGGAACATGCGCTGTTCACCGGTGACCACGTCATGGGATGGAGCACCACCGTGGTGTCGCCACCCGACGGCGATATGCGCGACTACATCGACTCGCTGCGCAAGGTGATGGCTCGAGACGACGTGACATTGTTGCCGACGCATGGTGCGCCGGTGTCATCACCGCAACCATTCCTGCAGGCGTTCCTCGAGCATCGCTTGCAGCGCGAAGCGCAGGTTCTCGCCGCGGTTCGATCCGGTGTGGCCGACATCGAGGCGATGGTGAAGTCGATGTACGCCGATGTGCGTGAGGAGCTACACAGAGCAGCAGCGCGAAGCGTGCTGTCTCACCTGATGAAGCTCGTCGACGACGGAGCCATCACCGTCGATGGCAAGGGCAAGGCTACGAAGTACGTCGCGAACTGAATCACGCGTATTGGTCGAGGATGGTCGACTCGGTGATCCGCTCGAGCGTCTCTTTCACCGCGACAGCCAACGAGCTGTCCATGCCCTCGACCTCGGCGATCTCGGCGGCACTCGCCCGTTGCAGCTTGGCGAGATCACCAAAGTGGTCGACGATCGCGTTGGCGAGCTGCGGGGTGATTCGTGGCACCCGCGTCAGCATGCGCAGCCCACGCGGCGACGCTGGGGAGTCACCGTCGAGACCGTGGCCGGCCCAGTTGTTGGCGATCCGTGGGTAGTCGGCCAACACCAGTTCGAGCTCGTGGTTGATCTCGCCATTGACCTCGTCGACCTGCAATCGCAACAGCCGGGCGTCGACGCCGAGCTCAACGATCATCGTCTCGATCTCGGCGGAAATGCGCCGCACCATCTCGCCTCGCTGAACCACCGAGGCGACGTCGCGGATGGTGGCGACATCTTCCACCTCGAGCGCCGTGAGATTTGCCAATGTGTCGTCGAGGCGCACCTTGTAACGCTCGAGTGTTTGCAGCGCCTGGTTGGCGCGATCCAGCAGACGACTGATGTCTTGCAGTTGGTGCCGCATGCCGCCCGCGTACACGCTGATGACTCCCATCTCTTCGCTGACGCTGACCACGGGCACCGGGATCGAACGGGCGACCCGCTCGGCTGTGCGATGCCTGGTGCCGGTCTCGGTCGTGGGCACGGTTGGGTCGGGCACGAGATGGACGTTGGCACGAGCCAATCGCTGGCCGTACGAGCCGAGAATGATCGCGCCGTCCATCTTGGCCAATTCGCTGAGGCGTTGCGGGCTGAACGGGGCGTCGAGCAGAAACCCGCCGCTGCAGATCGCCAGCACGTCGGGCCCGTCGCCGAGGATCAGCAGTGCGCCTGTCTTGGCCCGCACGATGCGTTCGATCCCGTCGCGCAGCGGAGTTCCAGGGGCGACCAGCGCCAGCGCTTCGTGCAAGGCGTCGGTGGGAGGCCCGGGGCTCGTCATGGAGGAATTCTACTTGCCGCGGACGTCGTCCAATCCCACAGCCCGCAACGCTTCGGAGAGGGTCGCTACGCGAACCAGCGAGATGCCGTCGACGCCGTTGGCCGAGTTGGCCGGCACGATTGCCCTACTGAAGCCAAGTCGCGCCGCTTCGGCGAGTCGCCGCGATGCGTGAGCAACCTGGCGCAACTCGCCGGCGAGTCCGATCTCGCCGAAGGAAATGACGTCGGCTGGAAGGGGATGATCGGCCAGGGCACTGACGATGGCGAGACACATCGGCAGGTCGCTGCCCGGTTCGGTCAGCCGCACGCCGCCAACGGCCGACGCGAACACTTCGTGCTGGCCCATGGGCAGGCTGGCCCGGCGTTCGAGCACGGCCAGCAACAGCGCCAATCGGCCAGGGTCGAGCCCCTGCGCACTACGCCGAGGAGGCACGCCAGAAGTGACCTTGTTGGTCAGGGCCTGAACCTCGACCAACAGCGGCCGGTGACCCTCGAGCGTTGGCGTGACTGCGGAGCCGGCGACACCCGTGCGTCGGTCGGTGAGGAACAGACTGCTGGCGTCGGGCACACCGACAAGACCGTGCTCGACCATCTCGAACACGCCTAGTTCGTTGGTCGATCCGAAGCGATGCTTCACGGCACGCAGCAGTCGCAGGGCATGATGCCGGTCGCCTTCGAAGCTGAGCACCGTATCGACGACGTGTTCGAGCACGCGTGGCCCGGCGAGGCCGCCATCTTTGGTGACGTGACCGACGAGCACCATGGGTATACCGCGTTGCTTGGCTTCGGCCACCAGACGGTGGGTGCAGCCGCGAACCTGCACGACACTGCCGGGTGCCGAGCCGACCTCGGGGTCGGCGATCGACTGGATGCTGTCGATGATGACGAGGTCTGGCCGCACGGTGTCGAGCGCTGCCACGACGTGCGGGAGCGACGTCTCGGCCAGCAACCACAGATTGGGGCTGATCACCCCGAGCCGTTCGGCGCGCAGCCGAACCTGTTGCGCGCTTTCCTCTCCGCTGACGTACAGCGTTCGGGTGGGCCACGCCGCTGCCAATTGCAGGAGCAGCGTGCTCTTGCCAATGCCCGGCTCGCCACCCAGCAAGGTGACTGCGCCAGGAACGAGGCCGCCGTCGAGCACACGATCGAGCTCGTCGATGCCCGTCGATCGAGGGCCACCGACCAAGGTGCCGACCTCGGCGATCGGCATGGCCGTGGCGGTTGATGTCGCGGCGATCAGCGTGGCGATGTCTGGGTCGGGACCCTCGACATCTTCGACCATGGAATTCCATGCGTCGCAGGACGGGCAGCGGCCGGCCCACTGTGGATAGGCAGTGGCGCACGCGCTGCAGCGATAGACGAGACGGAGTTTCGACATGTTGGTTGCACCCTAGAGAAGGGGTGTTACAGGGCCCTTGGGCT
>JANOJI010000381.1:0-1893 GCA_031408175.1 Ilumatobacteraceae bacterium | reverse complement strand
CGTCGACGAGGTCGCCCAGCGAATTCGTACTCGAGTCGGTGACCGGCCGCTGTACCTGTCGATCGACATCGACGTGCTCGATCCTGCGCATGCGCCGGGCACGGGCACGCCCGAGATAGCCGGCATGACCAGTCGCGAACTCGTGATGATCCTGCGCGGCCTGGCTGGCATGAACCTGGTGTCGGGCGACGTTGTCGAGGTCGCCCCGGCATACGACCATGCCGAGATCACATCGCTGGCTGCGGCGACCATCGTCTATGAGTTGGCCTGCCTGATTGCGGTCAAGAACCGCTGAGTGAGACTCCTCGGGGCGTTCGCGGTTGCAGCGACGGCGTTGATTTTCGCGCCATCGGCCTCGGATCACTCGGTCGATGCCAGCTGTGCCACGCCGACGGTGAAGTACAAGCCCGCCCGGATCGCGAGAGGTGGCGTTGTCACCATCACCGGTCAGAACTTCGGCGACGACTGTCTCGACACGGAGACGCCGCCGCCAGGAGTTGGGCCACTTGGTAGCCCGCTGACCGGCCTTGTGATCGTGATCAACCAGGGAGCGAACGAGTTCGTCGTGGCGACGGGGTCGGCCGACACCGACTATTCATTCGAGGTCGACATCGTGGTTCCTGCTGAATTGGAGCCTGGTGAGGCCATGCTCAGTGTCATCGGCGCGGGCGACGCTCGCCTGACGGTCGATCCCCCACTCGCGATCTCCGGCGCAACCCCGATCGACTCTGCCGAGGCGACAGTGGCTGCGTTCGGCCCGCCGACGCCGATAGAAACCGTTCCTCCCGGCACGCTGCCACCAGTTGTGCTTCCAGCCGACATCCCCGATGGACCGGCCGCGACAACCCCGCCGCTGTCGACAGCACCGATCGACGTCGACACCGACACCGACCACGCCGATCTGCAACGGGCGATCGGTGTGGGGATTGCCGGAATCGTGGCGATCGGGGCAACCGCATTCGCGGTGTGGAGCCGCTCGAAAAGAAGCGGCTAGAACTCAGTGCCTAGTCCTCGCCGAGGTAGGCCTTGCGAACCTCGTCGTTGTCGGCGAGTTGCTTCGCCGGCCCTTCGAGCGTGATGTGCCCTGTCTCGAGAACATAGGCGTGGTCAGCGATGTTGAGGGCGACGAGCGCGTTCTGCTCGACCAACAGCACCGTGGTGCCCTGCTCGTTGACCTTCTTGATGGTCTCGAACACCACGTCGACGAGCACGGGTGCGAGTCCCATCGACGGTTCGTCGAGCAGCAACAATCGCGGCTTGGCCATGAGGGCTCGCCCCATTGCCAGCATCTGCTGCTCGCCACCCGACAAGGTTCCCGACTTCTGCGTGAGCCGCTCCTTCAACCGCGGAAACAGGTCGAAAACGCGATCCATGTCTTCGAGAATGCCAGCCTTGTCGTTGCGTAGGAAAGCGCCGAGCTCGAGGTTTTCGGTCACCGTCATGCGCGGGAAGATTCGACGACCCTCCGGGCTCTGAGCAATGCCGCGCTGCGCCACCTCGTGACCCTTGAGACCGGAGACCTTCTGACCCTCGAAATGCACCTCGCCGCGCTTGGGCTTCAGCAGGCCCGAGATCGTGCGCATGGTTGTGGACTTGCCGGCACCGTTACCGCCGATGAGGGTGACGATCTCACCCGGGTACACGGTGAGCGAGATGCCTTTGACGGCGGCAATATTGCCGTAATAGACGTGGATGTCGTCGACGCTCAACATCGGATCCCGCCCGGCAGCGCGTGCCGATGGATGAGTTACATCTGTCGACGTCATGCCGCACCTTCCGTTGCCGACTTGCCGAGGTATGCCTCGATCACTCGAGGGTCGGATCGAATTTCCGCCGGTGTACCCTCGGCGATCTTGGCGCCGTACTCGAGCACGGTGATGCGTTCGGCCGTGC
>JANOJI010000371.1:0-12536 GCA_031408175.1 Ilumatobacteraceae bacterium | reverse complement strand
CGTCCCTACGCGTCGATCAGTGGTCTCAATTGCTGGGAGCACAACATGGTGCTTCCCGGGTATGCGTTGATGGCCCAAGGGACTCAAGTCCATGTGGCGGCCTTTCCTGGGCACGAAACGGAGCCGGCGGCGATGTCGTCGACCAGACAACTCCTGCTGGCACGGGCCTTCGCCTCACAGGGCGCCGCGTATGTCGTGCTTGTCGGCGGCTTGATCCACCCAGATGAGATTGCAGATCCAGAGTTGCGCGAGGTTGTGTCAACGACGCAGCCGATGAACGGCGGGAGTTACATCATCGATCCGATGGGCGATGTCATCGCCGGCCCTGCCGAGGGCGAAGCGATCTTGGTCGCCGATGGGTCGCTCGACATGGTTCGATCAGCGAAGGCGATGTGCGACGTGGCGGGTCACTACTCGCGGCCCGACCTGCTGCGACTGGTTGTCAATCGCAACCCGTCCAGGCGACTCATCGAAGAGGAGACTTCATGACCACCGTGGTCATCACCGGCGCCAACCGTGGATTGGGCTTGGCATTGGCCAAGCATTACCTCGCGACGGGAGCGACGGTGATCGGCGGCTGTCGCAACCCCGATTCTGCCAAGGACCTCGCGGCTGCGGGTGCCGAGGTTCACCAGCTCGACATCGGGTCGGGAGCGTCGATCGCCGCGTTCGGTGCTGCTGTCGGTGATCGGCCTGTCGACGTGCTGTTCAACAATGCAGGCATCGATGCGACCGCGGTCGGTGCCGATGACGGTGCGAGAGGAGCCCTCGACCTCACCGAGGCGCAGTTCCGATCGGTGATCGACGTCAACCTGCTGGGTCCGCTGCTGATGGTGCAGGCCCTGGCCGACAATCTTCGCGCCGCGACGGGCAAGGTGATCAATGTCTCGTCCCAGGTCGGCTCGTTCGACGTCGCCCAACGCATCGGTCGAGATGCTTCGTATGCGTCGTCGAAGGCGGCCCTCAACATGCTGTCGGTGAAGCAATCGCAGGTGCTGCAACCGGACGGTGTCAGCGTGATCGCACTCCATCCTGGCTGGGTACGCAGCGACATGGGAGGTCCCCGAGCAACGCTGGACCCGGCCGACGCTGCTTCCTCGATCGCCGTGGTCGTCGACGGACTGACGATCGACAGAACCGGTTCGTTCCTCCAGTGGGACGGCTCAGTCCACCCCTGGTAAGCCCGGCGTGTCGCCGACACCCGGCCTTAGGACCGCGACGGGGCGCTCGCTCACAAACGCTGGGTTGAGTAGGGGACGAGTTAGCCGACGATGATTGACGACGAGTCGACGGTGACCTGGCTGACGTAGTAGGTGACCTGTGGCTCGGACCCGTAGCGAGCGGCCAGGCGGGCGCGCCAGGCGTCGTCGTACAATGCCTCTGCCTGCTCGCGGCTGTCCCACAGATACACGCCGCCGGCACTACGGCCGTCGTCGGCCAGGAGGAAGTGCTTACGACGCAGCCCATCGACGTTCTGATAGTTGGGTGCGCTGGCTTCGAACATGGCCCTCGCCTCGTCACTCGAGAGCGGAGCCGGCAGGGCGAAATTGACGACGGCAACGATCATGCGCTCACCGTAGCCCGGCGATGTGACCATGGTTCGACCGATTCGAGTGCAGCCGAAACTGTGATCAACAGGTCGTCGCGGCCGATTGGTGCGATCAATTGGACGCCTCGAGGCAAGCCGTCGGCAGGCCAACCGAGCGGGACACTGACCGCCGGCTGCCCGGTGATGTTGAACGGGCGGGTGAATGCGCTGCCGCGGCCCGACTCGTATCCCTTTGCATAGTCGCCGAGCGGCGTTGGTGCGTTGGCCGTGGTGGGTGTGACCAACAGGTCGAAGCGCTCCCACCATGTCTCGGCCTGGGCGGTGTACTCGAGCATGAGGCTCTGGGCGGCGAGCAGCTCGACGGCGCCGATGGTTCGGCCGGCCGAGACCATACGCCAGGTGGTCGCCTCGAGATCGTTCTCTCCGAGCTGTCGACCGAGCTTGGCGGACCACGTGTCGACCTCGACCGCGACGTTCACCGAGAGCAGCGCGGCGGCTGCCTTCCATAGGGCGGGGTCCGACAGTTCCGATGGCGACGATATCTCGACACTGCAGCCGAGACCTTCCAGAAGCGAGGCGCAATGCTCGGCGGCGCTGGCGTTATCGGGGTCGACGGAGCTACTGCTGAACGACTGCGTGCACAAGCCCACTCGCAACGACGCGCAGGGCTGGCCAACTGCTGGCAGCAGCAAGGGTGAACCGGGCACGGAGATCGCGTCGACGAGCGCAGCGGTGTCGCGCACTGATCGGGTGACGACACCCTCGGTGTTCATGCGTGTGCGGGCATCACCCGCGACGCTGGCAATCGTTCGGCCACGCGACGGCTTCAGGCCAACCAGCCCGCAGTGCGCCGACGGGATTCGAATCGATCCGGAGATGTCGTTGGCGTGCGCAGCGGCAACCAGACGTGCCGCCACCGCAGCCGCGGACCCGCCCGACGATCCGCCCGGCGTGAAGCCAAGGCCCCATGGGTTGTGCGTCGGTCCGAAGGCCTCGGGCTCGCAGGTCCCCACCGAGGCCAGCTCGGGTGTGTTCGTTCGACCGAGGGGGATCAGCCCGGCTGCACGGAATGCGAGCGCCAGTGGAGCATCGCTCGCTGCTCGGTAGTCCACGTCGCGAAGGGCGCGCATGCCCATGGTGTATCGCTCGCCGGCTTCGCGGCACCGATAGTCCTTGAACAGGAATGGCACGCCGCGGAACGGCCCATCGGGCAAGGCACGCTCCGCATCATCACGTGCCCGTTCGTACTGACGATGCACCATGACGTTGAGTTGCGGGTCGAAGCGCTCGATTCGCTCGATCGCCTGCTCGACCAATTCGCGAGGATGCACCTCGTTGCGACGCACCAGTTCGGCTTGCGCCGTGGCGTCGAGGTCAGTGAGGGAATCGTCCACCGTTGACCAGAATCAGTTGGGCACTGACGAACTTCGAATCATCACCGAGCAGGTAGCAGTACGTGCCGAGGAGGTCGTCGGGCTCCATCACCCGGCCGAGCGGAGTCGCTGCGGGGTCGTACTCGCCGAGTACAGCAGATCCTTCGGTCGGCGTGAACCCCGGACCGACGCAGTTGACGCGGATCTGCTTCGGGCCCAGCTCGAAGGCCAAGGTCTTGGTCATCGAGATCACAGCGCCCTTCGAGGCCACGTAGTGAAGGAAGCCTTGCGAACCATTGAGTGCCGTCGTCGACGAGACGTTGACGATTGATCCACCACCCGGCATGTGCTTCGAAGCCTCGCGTGCGCACAAGAAGGTGCCGCGGACGTTGACTGCCATCATCCGGTCCCATTCGTCGACCGAGATCTCCTGGAAAGGTCGTCGTCCAACCAACAGTGCGGCGTTGTTGACAAGCCCGTCGATGTCGCCGACCTGATCGAACAAGGCGATGACGTCTTGCTCATCGCTGACGTCGCAGACGATGTCGCAGCCCGGCAGGATGTCGGTGGACGTGACCTCGGCACCACGTTCGCGAAGCTCGCCGACGAGGCGTGCACCGATACCACGTGCCCCTCCGGTGACCACGATTCGTTTGCCTTTGACGCTCATGTGGTGGCGGCGCGCTCCACGATCGTCACGACGCCCCGTGTGCCGTCGACCTCGATCAGGTCACCGGTCTTGATGCGCAGCGTCGCGACCGATGTGCCGACCACACACGGAATGCCGTACTCGCGGCTGACCGTTGCGGCGTGGGTCAGCGAGCCGCCACCGTCGCACACGCAAGCGCCGATGATGGCGAACGCGGGTGTCCAGTTCGGCGACGTGGCCTCGGTGATCAAGATCTCGCCTTCCTCCAGATCGAATAACTCGGTCGCCGAGACCATCACCCGGGCCCGGCCCTCGTACACGCCGGCCGACGCCGGGAACCCGTTGAGTGTCGTCGTGTGCGGATCTGCCTTGAGTCCTTCGAAGTAGTGCTTGTGCATGCCGAAGATCTCGATGAGCACCGGGTCTTCCACCTTCTCCGGCAGCGTGCCGACAACCTTCGGAATCGATCCGCGCAGCCCCTGGTAATGGTCATAATATTCGTGACGAGCCGTGGCGATCGACTGCTTGTCCTTCCACGCCACGTCGCCGCGACACACCTCTTGCAGCTCGGGGAAGAACAGGAACGTGGTGTCGTCGTACGTGTCGGCACCGACAGCCTCAGCGGCGGCCAGCGCACCTCGCCGCATCGGGATCGACGACCGCAGATCGATGTAATAGTTGTGGTCTTCGTTCCACCAGGCAAAGTTGGCCACAGTACAGATGCCGAGCAACTCGTTGAACGCACCGAGCTCGCCGCCGTTCAACATCGAACGTGCCTCGTCGATTGCCTCGTCGCGCTCGCGGTGGGAGTCGACAAGTGACTTGTCGAAGTCGTGGCGCTCTTCCATCTGCACAAAGTTGCGCAACTGGCCGAGCGGCGACGACTGGTCTTCGATCCACGACGGGATGTTGATATCGGCAATGCCCTCGGTGCGCCAGCCATGCACCTTCAAGAAGTCGTCGAACTTGGTCAGCCAGATCGAGGCGTTGCCGCCGGCCTTCGACAACGAATCGCGAATCTGGTCGGGTTCACGGTCGAACAGATCGGCGATGCCGAGTCGCTTCGCCTCGTCGGAGAGGTCCCACATCGCCCGGTCGGTTTCCATGATCTTCGAGTCACGACCCTGCAACATTTTGGCGATGTTGCCAGGGTCGATCCCGTTCCCGGCGCACAGTCCATAGAGCTGAAGATAGATCGCGAGCAGTGGGTACATGATCTCGAAGTGGATCTCCCACGCACGGGTGTTGAACGTGCGCGCGTCGGTGATGTACTGGCCGATCTCGGCGAGTGACTTGCCGGCGAAGTCGTAGCTCTCGAAGTAACCGAGCCCGAGCTCGAGCTCCCACTTGCGTTCCTCCCAGATGGCGTCGAAGTTGCCCAGGAACTTGGGCATGTTCTTCTCGATGCGAGCCGCGCGGTAGCCGATCTCCCACTGCGACGCGACCGGCACCTCACCCTCATACAGAAACGGGCCACCCATGCGTTGTACGAGCCCGCCTGCCGGCGGCAGCGGCAGCTGGTGTGCGGCGAGCTGTGTCGACCACGCCGCACCAGTGACAAATTGGAAGCCGAGCGGGGAGAACCCGCGCGGCCAGTGGAAGTCGACGAACCAGAAGCGCGACTCGTCCTCCTTGGTGAACGGACCTGACTTCATCCGCAGCCAGGGATCGTCGATGTGTTCGGGCTTCCAGCCCGGGTACCAGTCGAGAAACTGGTCGACGGGAACGATCTCTGCCATGGTCATGACCCCCAAGTAGTCGGTGTGTGCAGAACCCGTCCCACATACGGGCTGCGAGCGGCGATGCTATATCACCCGGTTGGAATCACTCACGTCCGTCAACAAGCAGCGCAATCCCGTGGGTCGCCTTCAGTCGCATCGCCAACGGTTCGGCGTACTCGGGGTCGGCGTACCACGCGTGAAATGCGTCGCGGCTCGGAAACTCGACGACCACCACTCGCCTGCCGAACGGCTCACCCTCGAGGATCTCGGCATCGTTGGCGCCGGCGAGCATGCGCGCGCCGTACTTCGCCATCGACGGCTTGGCCGCAGCACGGTACTGATCGAGCAACTCCTGGTCGACAACGTCGGCATTGATGACAAGCAGCACCTTTGCGCCTAGTTTCGGCATACCCGGATCTTGGCATAGGCGCGGCGCGGGACGCGCCTACTAGCTTCGCCGGGGTGAGCGATTCGAACCTGCTGGAATCCGCCCTCGACGCTGCCCGGGCCGGTGGAGCGAGGTTGATGGATGGCTTGTTGCGCCCGCCCGAGATCATCCAGAAGTCGGCCCGCTCGAACATCGTCACGTGGGCAGATGAGGCATCGCAGGCGACGATCATCGAGTTGCTGCTCGGTCGCTATCCCGACCATGCCATCCTCGGCGAGGAGGGTTCGGCCGGCAATCCTGACGGGCCGTACACGTGGATTGTCGATCCCCTCGATGGCACTTCGAACTACGCCAGGGGAATGTCGCCCTGGGGAGTGTCGATCGCAGTCCGCGAGACCGGTGGTCCACTGCTCGCCGGTGTGATTCTCGACCCACTGCGTGACGAGATGTTCGCCGTCGAGCGTGGCGGTGGTACGACCTGCCAGCCAAGCGACACCATCGTCGTCGGCAAGGCCTTGATCGCTACCGGACTGCAGAACGATGATCCTGCGGCCATCCATGAGCACGCGTTACGCATTGAGCAGATGCATCTCCACTGCCGGGGCACGCGCGCTATCGGTTGTCCGTCGTTTGCGCTCGCCTATGTGGCGGCCGGCAAGCTCGACGGGTTCGTCGAGAAGGACGCCACCTACGCGTGGGATGTCGCGGCCGCCGTGCTGCTGCTCGAAGAGGCAGGAGGAGTGGCGACAGACTTCGACGGCGGGCCGGTCAATCTTGGCGTCGGCGTCACCAACATCGTCGCCGCCAATGCACGGATTCACAGTGATCTGGTCGACATCGTCAACTTGAGGAGGGCCTGACATGGGACGATTGGAATCGAAGCGGGCCATCATCACCGGTGGCGCCAGCGGCTTGGGAGCAGCGGTTGCTCACCGGTTTGCGGGCGAGGGCGCCGTCGTGGCAGTGATCGATCTGCCACGCATGGCCGAACGCGCACTCGGTGTCGTCGACGAGTTGAACGGAGCTGGCCTGGAAGCGTACTTTCTTCCTGGCGACGTGCTCGACCCAGCCTCGATCCGCGGCGCGATCGACCAGGCTGCTGCGGAAATGGGCGGCGTCGATCTGTGCATCGCTTCGGCCGGTGTCGCAGCGCATCCGGATGCTGGTTTCCGTGGCTTGCTGGACCTTGATCCTGATCACTTCGACTTCGTCAACGATGTCAACGTGCGCGGCGTCTTCCTCACAGCGCAACGCGCCGCACAACTGATGATCACCGCCGGCCACGGGGGCAGCATCGTGACGCTGGCGTCCATCGCCGCAAAGCGGCCATCTGCGGGTGTGTACAGCGTGTCGAAGGCTGCGGTCTGGATGCTCACCCGCTCGTTGGCCGGCGAGTTGGCGCCGCACAAGATCCGAGTCAATGCGATCGGTCCCGCCTATGTGACGACCGAGATGCTCGCCGGCATCGTGTCAGGGGCGGTCGGTGACGATCCCATGGCACAGCAGGCGTGGTATGACCAGCGCGCCGCGCAGTTGCCGCTCGGCGTGCTGCCCTCGCCGCTCGACATTGCCAACACTGCCTTGTTCCTGTGCAGCGACGAGGCCGCCTCATTCACCGGTTCGATCCTGCACCCCGATGGTGGGATGACCTCGGCCACTGGTGGCGGCTGAGGTGCCTGTCGTCGACCTCGGCGTGCCAGCGTCGACGCTGGCCTCGGGCGTCGTCGTGCATCACGGTGTCGAGTTCGCCACCGTCGAGGGATTCCGGCCGTTGCTGCTCGACCTGTACCTGCCGGCTGCCAGTTCTGCGCCGGCGGCGGCGATCGCGTACCTCCACGGTGGAGGCTGGGCCGTCGGCACCCGACGGCGATTTGGCCGGGCCTTCGCATCGTGGTCACCCACCCCACTCGACCTGCTCGCCCAGGCCGGCTTTGCAGTGGCCACAGTCGACTACCGGCTCAGCGGCGAGGCGCGCTTCCCGGCGCAACTGCACGATGTGAAGGCAGCGGTCCGGTGGTTGCGCGGCAACGCCGCGCGACTTGGCGTCGATCCGGCCAGGCTGATCACATGGGGAGAGTCCGCGGGTGGTCACCTGGCCGTGCTCGCCGGCCTCACCGGTGATGTCGCCGAGCTCCACGGTGGGATCGGCGACTGCCTCGGTGAGTCGAGTGCTGTCAGTGGCGTCGTCGATTGGTACGGGCCGATGAATCTTGTTTCGCTGGGCTCGCAGTACGCAGCAGGCAGCGACAAGCGACCCGATGATCCAGACTCGTGGGAGTCGTCACTGGTCGGCGCGCCGCTGCAGACCGATCCGGCCCGCGCTCGCGCGGCCAGCCCGATCACGTACGTGCATGCCGGGGCCCCTCCTATCCAGATCCACCACGGCACCGTCGACACCCAGGTGCCGTTTGCCCAGAGCGTCGAGTTCGTCGATGCGCTCCGTCAGGCAGGTGGCAGCGCCGACCTGGTCGTTGTCGAGGGCAGCGACCACTTCTGGACAGGCGCGCCCGATGTCGCTGCGATCTTCGATGCTTCCCTAGCCTTCGCTCAACGCATCACCGTGCAGTGAAACCAGCATCACCTGGAGGAGAACGATGAGTAGTCAACCGTTGGACAGCGCCACCGAGTGGGTCGCCGAGCACACCCGCAAGTACGTCGAAACCGGCGGCGAGGACGGGTACATGTGGCGCGGGTATCCGACACTCGTTCTGACGACGACGGGTCGCAAGTCGGGCGACCTCCGCCGCAATGCATTGATCTTTGGCCGTGACGGCGACGACTACATCCTGGTCGCCTCGTACGGCGGCCGTCCGCAGCATCCGCTGTGGTACCTCAACCTTCTCGCTGACCCATCGGTGACGATTCAAGACCGGGCCGACGTCATTCGTGGGGTGGCCGAAACGGTTCCCGAGGGTGGTGACAGAGACGCGTTGTGGACCCAGATGGTGGCGCTGTTTCCGAACTACTCCGAGTATCAGGCCAAGACCGAGCGGCGCATCCCCGTCGTCCGCGTTCGACCCGCCGACAAGTCGTGACGCAACAGAAGTTCGTGTTGGTCCACGGAGCGTGGTGCGGCGGCTGGGTCTGGAGGGACGTCGTCGCCGAACTAGCGCGACTCGGACATGTTGTGGTGGCACCGACGTTGACCGGCCTCGCCGAGAGCGCACATCTGCTGAACGACGACGTCGGGCTCAGCACACACATCGACGACGTCGTCGGCCACATCGAGTTCGAGGATCTCACAGACGTCGATCTTGTCGGCTGGAGCTATGGGGGAATGGTGATCACAGGTGTGATCGCTCGGGTGCCCAACCGGATTCGCTCAGCGTGCTACCTCGACGCGTTCGTGCCCGATGACGGCCAGTGTCTGGCCGATTTGTCGGTTGGTAGAACCGGGGAAATGGCGCGTGAGAACGAGGCAGCGCGCCGTCCATTTCCGATCCGCCAACCCGAGTACTTCGGCGTCAGAGACGAAGCGATTCTGGCCTACTGTCGCCCGCGTTTGCGGCCGCAGCCCTGGAAGGCAATGGTCGAGCCTGTCGCGGCGCTGCCTGAGCTGCCTGACCACCTCGCCCTGTCGTACGTGCTGTGCACCGAATTCGAGAATGCTCCATTTCGTGCTGCGTACGACCGCCTCAAGCTCGATCCGCGTTGGACGACCTATCAACTAGCGACGAACCACTTCGCGCCCCTGACAGATCCAATCGGCGTGACGGGTCTGATCACGCGAAGCGTTACGACAGCGCAGGGATGACTTCGCCGGCGAACACGCGCATCGACCGATGTGTGTCGGCATTGCTCATGCCGGGCTGACGCATCTGCAGCGCCAACTGCGTGATGCGGCCGAGGTGACCGTCGACGAACGGACGGAGCTTGGCGATCACGTCATCGGGCGTACCGACCGCGGCAGCCCAGAAGCCGGCGTTGCCGGTGCGCAGCATCTCCTGCGTGATTCGCGCCTCGGGAGGTGCCGGCTCGCCCTGCAGGTTCTTGCGCATTTGGTAGAAGTTGACGAAGTACTCGATGCCGGCACCGGCGATCTCCCAAGCCTTATCGGTCGTATCAGCCACGCAGACCGGCACCATCACCGACACTTGGTAGTCGGCCGGGTTGCGTCCGCAGGCCTGCAGCGCTGCGTCGTACCCGGCGTTGAAGGGAGCGATCAGGTTCATCCCCCGCTCGGCGGCTCGGGCGAGGTTCTTCGGTCCCATGCCACCCCACCACATCGGCAGCGGCCGCTGTACAGGCTTGGTCGTGAACGTCATGTCGGGGATGTCGTAAAAGCGGCCCGAGTGGCTGAACACCCCTTGCTCGGTGAAGGCCCGCTGAATCCAGTCGACCATCTCCCACGATCGTTGGTTCATCTCCGCCGGATTCTTTCCGAACGTGACGAACTCCTCGTACTGCGAACCAGGGCCCACGCCGAGGTCGAACCGTCCGTTCGACAAGATGTCGGTGATGGCGGCATCCTCGGCGACACGGATGGGGTCGTGGAACGGAAGCAGCACGACTGACGAACCCACGCGGATGCGCTCGGTTCTGGCTGCGACCGCGGTGGCGACCATCATCGGCGAACCGGTCCACTGACACTCACGGAAGTGATGCTCGCCGTACCAGGTGCTGGTGAAGCCGAGTTCCTCGGCGAGTACCGCATCGCTGATGTAGTCGGAATACACGTCCTGTAGGGCGTATGCGGCATCGGGATGATTGCGAACACCGTTCACCAGTGCGTATTGCACAATAAGTTCCTTTCGTCAGTGATTCTGCATCTCGTTGTATCACTTGGCGGAGCGTTCGGCGGACTCATACGAATGTGCAGGTCACCGTGCCGAGCGGGCCGTAGTCGGCGACGAACCGATCACCCGGGCGAGTTGTCGAGGCGCGCGTGAACGACCCGGCCAGGATGATCTGGCCGGGTTCGATGGCCAGGCCGTATGGCGCTATGCGCCGGGCGACCCAGGCGATGCCGTTGGCCGGATGCCCCAGCACGCCGGCGGCCAAGCCGGTCTCCTCGACCACGCCGTTGCACGAGAAGATTGCGCCGATCCAGCGC
Source organism: Ilumatobacteraceae bacterium (assembly GCA_031408175.1). Taxonomy (GTDB): domain Bacteria; phylum Actinomycetota; class Acidimicrobiia; order Acidimicrobiales; family Ilumatobacteraceae; genus JAENVT01. The sequence goes on along the minus strand of JANOJI010000371.1, from coordinate 1,803 downwards.
ATGTCGACATCGGCCGGCTTGACCTTCTCGCCGCCGAGAATGACTCCGGCATCAGCTGCATTGTCGGCGATGGTGTCGACGATGGTGCGTGCTCGCTTGGTATCTGGATGAATGCGATAGCTGCGAGCATCGATCAGTTCGAGCGCCGGCTGGATGTAGTCGGTCGCGTCGAGGACTTCCTCGACGGTGACCGAATCGCCGCTCAATCGCGTCCCGATGACGAACGCCACCTCGACCTCGAGCTTGGGATCGACGAACCCGGCGTGACTCAATTCCACTCCGCTGGGCATGATCATGTAGTCGAGCAGCGCGCCGAAATCGGGTTCGTCGATCTTCATCTGCTGCTGCATCGCCCTCGACGTGAGACCGATCTTGCGCCCGACGAGCTTGGCTCCACCGGCTATCTGCAGGTCGACCCACGCCCGCTGTATCGCATACGCATCGTCGATGCTGAGGTCGGGGTAGTCGACTGTGACGGGGTCGATGGGCTTGACCTCGCAGCGAGCCCACTCGTGCCGCTTGGCCAGGTCGAGCGCGAGCTCGGCCGAGATCATCGGGTCACGCCGTGGCCATCCGCGCCGACAGTGATGCGCTGTTCGTCGCTCTTGCGCTCGCGGATTGGCTGAATGTTGCCATCGAGGTCGAGCACGTTGCTGGCTTCCTCGTACCACCGGGGAACAATCGGGTTGGCCCAGAAGTCACGTCGGCGTTGATCGTTGACGCTCCAGCGCAACGGCTGATGCCCGGGATCGCCTGTGAAGTAGTCGGTGGTGTAGATCTCGACGCGGTGGCCATCCGGGTCGCGGAGGTAGAGGTAGAAGGCGTTCGACACGCCGTGTCGACCCGGGCCCCGTTCGATGTGGTGAAACTCGTTGGTCGCTCCCAGCGTGTCGGCCAGACTCAAGATGTGGTGCGCCTCGGGACAGGCGAAGGCAAGGTGATGCAGGCGCGGCGACGACCCCTGCGTCGAGGCGACGTCGTGCACCGTCTGCTTGCGGAACATCCACGTCGCGTACAGCGTGCCGTCGTCGTCTTCGATGGTCTCCGACAGGCCGAACCCGAGGCCGGTGTACCACTGGTACAGGGCTCGCACGTCGTCGGTGACGAGGTTGATGTGATCGAGCCTGTTGATGCTGGCTCCATGGCGCAGGTCGTAGCGCTGGTGGTGGTGCCCGATCCATTCGATCTCGTGGAAGTACTCGACAACGAACCCGAACGGGTCCTGCACGCGCACGGTCGGGCCGACGCCGCGCGTCGCTCCGGCTGGGTAGCGACGAACCTCGCACCCTCGGTCGGTGTGATACAGCGCAGCCGCATCGAGATCCTCGGGGGTGCGCACACGAAAGGCAAACCTCGAACACGCCGGCTCGATGCCTTTGCGCAGGATGAGGCTGTGGTGAACGAACTCTTCGTGGCCGCGGAGGTACACGGCATTGTCGTCTTCCGAGCTGATGACGAAACCGAGCCGATCGACCCAGAAGTGCTTGCTGATGTCGAGGTCGGTGACGATGAGTTCGGCGTACGCCGATCGAACGATGTCGGGTGGGGCGGAGGTGGCCATCGACACGATCGTAGGCCGCGGCGCCGTCTAGCGTGCGTTGGAACGACTTGTACTGGGGGTACACATGCCGGCTCGATCTGGGGAGCAGTTTCTGAAAGGGCTACGCGCCCGCAATCGCGAAGTGTGGCTGGGGAGTGAACGTGTCGACGACGTCACAACCCATCCACAGTTGGAGGGTGCTGCGCACAGCCTGGCGAGGGTCTTCGACATTCAACAAGAGTTCGCCGACGAGTGTTTGATGC
>JANOJI010000364.1:0-4991 GCA_031408175.1 Ilumatobacteraceae bacterium | reverse complement strand
CGCGAGCACACCACCGATGTCCATCGCACGGTCGACGACGCACCATTCGGTGGCGGTGCCGGAATGGTCATGAAGCCTGAGCCGATATTCGCCTCGATCGAAGCCACCGATCCTCCCAGACCGCTGTTTCTGCTCGGCCCGGGCGGTCGTGCGTTCGACCAGGCGATGGCCCACGAACTCGCCGCGATGCAAGGTTTCAGCTTGCTGTGCGGCCGATACGAGGGGGTCGACCATCGGGTCCGCCAACACATGGTCGACGGCGAGCTGAGCGTCGGAGACGTGGTGCTCGGCGGGGGAGAGGTGGCCGCCTGCCTGGTGATCGAGGCGGTGGTACGCCTGCTGCCAGGGGCGATGGGCAACGATGTCAGCCCGGTGACCGAGAGCTTCGGCGAGTCGGGGCTGCTGGAGGAACCTCACTTCACGCGCCCCGCCGAATTCCGAGGCTGGACTGTTCCCGATGTCTTGCGCAGTGGCGATCATGCCCGAATCGTGCGCTGGCGTCGGGCGCAGGCTCTCCACCGCACGTTGCGCTGCCGGCCTGAACTGGTCGATGCCGCCGGTGGGCTCAGTGAAGTTGACCAGCGACTGTTGGAAGAGTTCCCTCCCGTCACCTATCCTTGAGCGTCCCTTGGCTTCACATGCCCAAACCTGCTCAGCCAAAACCAATCAGAGAGTTTCCGCGCCATGAAGTCCACCGATCTCGTCGACAACCAGCACATCCGCACGGACGTGCCCGAATTCGCCAGTGGCGATGAGGTCAAGGTCCATGTCAAGGTCGTCGAGGGCAACAAGGAACGTGTGCAGGTTTTCCAGGGCAACGTCATCGCCCGTTCGGGCAGCGGCGTCGCCGAGACGTACACGGTTCGCAAGGTCAGCTATGGCGTGGGTGTCGAGCGCACGTTTCCGGTTCACACCCCCACGGTTGCCAAGCTCGAGGTCGTCAAGCGTGGCGACGTTCGCCGAGCCAAGCTGTACTACCTACGTGACCGCGTCGGCAAGGCCGCCAAGATCAGGGAAAAGCGCGACGCCTGAGCGTGCGCTGTCCATCGGTGTAATCGAGCACCCGAATTGAGCTCCGACGATCTCGAGAACTTCGAGGCCGAGCGTGAGCTCCAACTCGCTCAGGAATACCAGGACGTCGCGGCCATGTTCCGCTACGCCGTGGAGACCGAGCGTCGGTTCTACCTGGCCAACGACGTGAAGCTGAATGTCAGCGGAGATGCCGCCAAGCCGGTGATCGAAGTGGAGTTGAGCGACGCATGGGTATGGGATATGTACCGAAAGACCCGGTTCGTGCCCAAGGTCCGCGTCCTGACGTTCAAGGACGTCAACGTCGAAGAACTGCCGTCGACCGAGATGTAGTGCCGTCGCTGGCCAATCAGGCCCGTGGCAAATGGGGTGAGGATCTCGCCGCACGGTGGTACGCAACGCACGGTTACGACGTCGTCGACCGCAACTGGCGGTCGTCGACGGGTGAGATCGATCTCGTGGCATGCTCGGATCTGCTCGTCGTGTTCTGTGAGATCAAGACGCGTGCAACAGACCGCTTCGGCCCGCCGGAGTCCGCTGTCGGTCGAACGAAGCAACGCCGCATCAGGTTGCTGGCGGCCGAGTGGTTGGCGGTCCACGACCGGCACGGATCGGTTCGTTTCGACGTTGCCGCAATCACCGGTGTGCACATCCAAGTGTTCGAAGCGGCGTTCTAGTCCGTCTCGATAGCGCCGGCGCCTCAGCCGCCTGGTGGACGATATGACGGCGATTTGGCGGCCGCAGCGTCCATGTCCTCGGGGGTCATCAAAGGCGTCAGCGAGATTTCTACGGCACCCGAGGAGTTGATCATGAGCGAGATCGCCGCCGCGCTGGCGGCATCGGGGAAATCACAGATCCCGTACAAGTCGGTCTTCCCGAATGCGTAGTAGAGGCAGTCGAGGGACCCGCCGACAGACTCGATGGCGGCAGTAGCGGCCTCGCGCCGCTTGGAGCCGCCCTCGGTCATCAGCCCTTTGATGCCATCTCCGACGTAGTTCCCGCTGATCAAGTACTTGGCCATGGCCAACCCCTTTCGGATCGCAACACCAGCCTCTCGTGGGCGGCGCAACCGCGTTCGCGGCACGACGGCGACCCTACTACGCCTCCTGGACGCGGCCCGAACGACGAGGTTCACGATCACGTCGGGTGGCCGACCGATAGCAGCTCGTCATCGGGTGAACACGAGGTGGGTGACGCCGCCGGGCGTCGAGACTGCCTCCACGTCGTACTGCTGCTCCAACGCCTCCAGGCCGTCCCACAGCCGAACACCCCGGCCGAGCAGGATCGGCACCTGCACGACGTGCAGGTGGTCGACGAGACCGGCAGCGAGGAACGCGCGCATCATGGTCGGACCCCCGCCGATGCGGACGTCCTGACCGGCGGCTGCGTGCTGCGCCACCTCGAGTGCATCCGCTGGCGAGGCGTCGAGGAAGTGGAACGTGGTACCACCGTCCATCTCCAGCGCCGGGCGCTGACGGTGGGTCAGGACGTACGTGGGCGTGTGGAACGGTGGGTTGTCGCCCCACCACCCGCGCCACTCCGGGTCGTCCTGCCAGCCCGGAGGGCCGAACTTGCCAGCGCCCATGATCTCGGAACCGATCCCGGGTCCGTGCCGTTCGGCGATCACGTGATCGACACCCTCGGTGCCGCCCCGCTCGCCGAGGACTTCGCGACCGAACCGAGTGGCCATCATCCACTCGTGGAGACGATGCCCGGCGTGGCCGAACGGCGTGTCGAGGGCCTGCCCCTCTCCGGTGGCGAACCCGTCGAGCGAGATCGAGAAGTTGTGGATGCGGACGCGCGACATGGCGACTCCTTTGGGTGGTGGTGGTCGATCAGATTGGTTGACCAGTCCTGCGGCGAGATGTCATCGGCCGTGGGATTCAGGCGACCCCGAGATGGTGAGCGAGCTTCTGCATCGTCTGCAGACCGAGCTCGACCGCGCCGAAGCCGATCTTTGCATCTCGCTGCTCGACGGTCGGGTGGAGCTGCCGCAGCGTCAACACCGTCTTTCCATCGGATTGCTCATCGAGGACGATTGTCACTCGGAAGCGTGCTGGGTCATCGTCGGCGTCGGATCCGTGATCCAGTACCAACCTCTCGACCGGAACGACCTCGAGGTAGTCGAAGCGATTCGTGAACACGGTGCCGTCTCCGGAGGCCATGTCGAAGCACGCTCGACCTCCCGGGCGCACGTCCATCTCGCGGACAGTGCAGGTGAACCCATCGGGACCAAACCATTGGCAGAAGGCATCCGCATCGGTCCACGCGGCGAACACCGCTTCGCGTGTGGCGTCGAGAACTCGAACGAGGACGATCTCACGATCGAGAGCCCACGTCGTCGGATCGGTGATGGTCGGGGTACTGCTCATGGCTTCTCCAATGTCGGTGGGGATGCGGTTCGGTCAGATGTGCGCCGGAGGTGCGCATCGAGCCGGTCGAGACGGTGCTCCCACGCAGCTCGTGTGTGCTCGGCCCATGCGGCGATCTCGACCAGAGGCTCCGGCCGCAGCCGGCATGGCCGCCGTTGTCCATCTCGGCCGCGACTGATCAGACCCGCCCCCTCGAGGACCTTCAGATGACGGGAGATGGCCGGGAGACTGATCGGGAACGGCTCGGCCAACTCGAGCACGGTTGCCTCACCGTCGGCCAACCGACGCACGATCGAGCGCCGCGTAGGGTCCGACAAGGCGGCGAAGACGACGTCGAACCGATCGGGGGCCGTCACGGTCATCGTTGCCGTCGCTCCTGCAGATACTTCACTGATTGGTTATTTAACAGAGTGACTACATATAGTCAAGGACGCCCGGAGTGTCGACGGGGCACATCGCTCCAAAGTGTTGTTACACGGTTGAGGGAACGGGTATTGGACCGATTCTCCGCCTGCACTCGGTCCCGTCCGAGGGCAGAGTGCTTCCTTGGCAGAGCCTCCGAGCCACTGCTGGATCTCGCTGCGGTCGCATCGCTGGAGGTCCATTGGGCGCGATTTCGGACGCCCGGCTACTGATCTCGCGCCCGTTCAGCCTGTTCAGGTGCCATCCCCCGGTCAGGCGAGGCTGATCGATCGTCCAGACTCCGGTGTGGAGACGTAGCGGATAGCTGAGGTGGGCCATGGTGATCTATCGGTACGGCAGCAGTCAGCCGTGAGGGTTTCGAGCGCGACTCGGAAGCGTTGCGCCGGGAAGACTTGGCAGATGCACACTGACTTCGACGGCGGCACCGACAATCACGAGAGCTCCGACGGGGCGGTGCTGCGGGAGGCGATGGCCGCCGCGCTCGACTATGCGACGTCGATCGACGACCGACGTGTTGCACCCGACCCGTTGGCCGTGGCTGCGCTCGCCGCGTTCGATGAGCCATTGCCAGAGGTCGGCGCCGACGAACTGGAGACGCTTCGCCTCCTCCACAGGGTGGGCAGCCCGGCGACCGTGGCCTCGACGGGCCGCCGGTACTTCGGGTTCGTGAACGGCGCGACCTACCCGGTGGCGTTGGGCAGTTCGTGGCTGGTCAACTCGTGGGACCAGAACACAGCGTTGCCAGTGATGTCGCCGGTGGCGGCGAAGCTCCATGGTGTGGTTCGCGGTTGGCTCGTCGATGTGTTGGGACTGCCTGCCGAGACCGGCGCCGCGTTCGTCAGTGGCGCAACGGTCGCCAACGCGTCGTGTCTCGCTGCGGCCAGAGATGCACTGCTTGCCCAACTCGGTTGGGATGCGCAGGCCGATGGGCTGTTCGGCGCCCCCGAGTTCGACGTCATCGTTGGCGAGCGGGCGCATTCCACACTGTCGAAGTCGCTCGGCCTCGTCGGGCTCGGTCGCACGCGTGTCACGGTGGTTCCCGCCGACGATCAGGGCCGTATGCGAGCCAGCCTGCTCCCCGACGTCGACGGACCGGTATTGGTGTGTGCGCAAGCGGGTGAGGTGAACACCGGCGCATTCGACCCGTTCGACGAGATCGCCGACTGG
>JANOJI010000360.1:0-1638 GCA_031408175.1 Ilumatobacteraceae bacterium | reverse complement strand
TTCGCGACGATGTTGGTCGTGCCGCCGATACACCAGCGTGCCCACGCGATACCGTCGGACGTGTCGACGAGTCGCTCGTACGGTGTGCCGAAGCGCAGTTCGAAATGGTCGAGCAGCGCGCGCCAGAACCATTCGGGGTCGGCGCGCGAGCGCGCCTCAAGCGCATCGAAATCGGCAACGCCGCAGGCCTCGATGAACGCGGTCAGGTTCGCCTGTCGCTTGATCGCTTCATCGGGTGTCCAGACAACCTGCGCAACCTCGGTTCCGCGCTCGATCATCGACGTCCCTCCGCTCGTGGTACTGGTTTTTCGATGCGCCGCGCCGGCGCCCGCTCACCGTGCGCTCAACCGTCGTGTTGCAGAGGCCGCGTCTCGGGATGCCGGCGCATGTACGCGCGGACATACGAGCACACCGGATTGACCTTCAGGTTGCGCGAAGTCGCCCACGCGAGCGCCTCGCGAACCATCGCCGCGGTCGCCGACCAGCACCTCACCGGCTTTCGAGAATGCCACGACCGAAGGGGTCGTGCGGGCTCCCTCGGAGTTGGGGATGACGACCGGGTCGCCACCCTCGAGGACCGCGACGACGGAGTTGGTGGTGCCGAGGTCGATTCCGACTGCCTTGGCCATGGGGGTTGCTCCTTAGATACAGGTGTGGGAGATACAGGTGTGCGGACGGCTCAAACTTGAGTGAACGTGACGCAAGTTTACGGCTCCGTGGTAGGACAGCGCAACATCGACCGAAGAAAACTTGAGTCGCTATGACTCAAGATTTAAGATCGTGGCGCCCTGATCCAGGATTGTGGCCGGGCTGGTTTCGTCACTGACGATTCGACAGGGGTGGGACGGCGGGTGGTCGGACCCCGGGAAGTGCGACAATACGCAGGTGCTGACCGAGCAACAACTCGATCGTTTCGATACTGATGGCTTCGTTCTGGTGCCCGACGTGCTCGATGCGGACGAGGTGGCCACCCTGCAGGCAGGCGTGTGGCAGAACGTTCCTTCGCCGGCCGACTACTTCGCTCAGCCGGAAACGTTCGCCGAACTGACCAACACTCCGTTCTCGGGGCTCATCAACTTTCCGTGGGCGTCGCCCGACCTCAACCGGTTGGTCGCCCACCCGCGCATCTTGGCGATCGTGCGCCAGATCCTGGGCACCGACGACATCAGGCTGTACAAGGGCGAACTCTGGGCCAAGTACGCAGGCAACGTCGACTACGACCAGCACCACCACCGCGACTTCGGCAACCACACATTGGTGGTTCCGACCGTGAATCGACGCTGGATGCAGGTCACGACCTTCACCTACCTGTGCGATGTCGACGAGGACAACGGGGCAACGGCTGCGGTGCCGAAGCGGTACTCAGCCCATGTTCCCCTCGGTCAGCGACGAACCGAGCCGGGCGACCTGCGCGATCGCGAGGTGTTGGCCTGCGGCAAGGCCGGCACCACGCTGGTGTATTCGACCGAGGTGTTCCACAGGGCAACGTCGATATCCGGAGCCAACGCCTCACGCTTCACGGTCCTTGCCGACTACAAGGCAGCCGATGCCAACTGGACCAACAAGCACGCTTTCGGACACCTCGGAAACCGTCCGGAGATGATCGAGTTCGTCACCAGCGTCGATCCCGACACACGC
>JANOJI010000343.1:0-5591 GCA_031408175.1 Ilumatobacteraceae bacterium | reverse complement strand
GGCAACTCGTCCCCAGCGATCACTCTCGTCAGGCCATCCGATGGGGCCAGTGCCGATCGGCGCGCCAACACCCGGTTCGAATCGGCGCTCGGTTTCGAGACCGGGTGCGATTGACACCGCTCGTCGGAGGCGCCCTTCGAGGTGTCAGCGGCCGCGACGAACCACGATGCCAACCGAGGTAGACACGTACTGCTCGAGCAACAGCTTGATGTGCACCGCACCTGTGTAGGGAGGCAGGTCGACGTGGAAATCCCAGTAGTTGGACGCCGGAGCGACAATGAACTCGCTCACGGTGTGTCCTCGGTCCCGCAGGCGCGACACCAGCTCTTCAATATCTCGACGTCGGTAGATGACGGTAGGACCCTCCGCAACAGTGTCGTCATTCGAGGACAGGTTGAATTCGGTTGTGTGCACACCCACACCGCCAACGCGCAGGGTCTTCTCGACGGCGTTGATCACGAATTGCATTCCGGCTTCGAGCGAACCAAGGTGCTCGAAACAACACGACGACCAGTTGAAATCGAAGCCATTGAGCTCCGGCTCGATGTTGTCCATGTCGCAGATCTCGAATCGTACGTTCGCGTCGAAAACTGCATCGTCCACAATGTCCCTGTAGCGCAGGGATTCGAGCGACGTTGAGTGCTGACCGTTGCAGTCCCAGACCTCACCCTTGTCATCGGGCGCGTCTGTCGCGACTATCTGGGCACCCATCTGGGCAAAGACCGCAGGCAAACGCTCCGAGCCAACACCGAAGACCAAGCCTTTGCTACCCGGTCGCACGACGTCCGACTCCAAGAGGTGATGGATGACGAAGATCCACTCCCACAGCTTTCGATGCCACGCGAAAGGGTGGTTCATCATGCCGCATATCTCCACGTACCGCGGGTGAAGGAAGTCAGCAACGCTGCAAGTGGAAAACTGCATGAACGGCGCTGGAGCAGGCGAATGGAACGGGGGCAGCGGCAGATACCGCTGAGCATCCTGCGATCGGAGCTGACCCTCGACCGCGTCCAATCGACCCTTCAATGCATTGATTTCTGCGATGGCTCGTGTATCAGGTTGGAGCCGGCGTCTCACACCGCTCACCAGGTTTCGCCACGGCTTCACCAAGCTCGGGATGCTACCCGGCCCGAGGCCTGCACCGGGTTCCGTCTGACCGTCGACATCCGGTACCGAGCGACCGCGACGGGCTTCATGATGGAGATCGGGTGTCAGCAAAGGTGCAAGACTTCGGCCCAATGCCAGGGACGCGGGAGGTGCAACCCGAACCACACGGGCGCGCAGTGCAGTATGCGCTGCGAGTGTGCCTCGTCGCGTCTCTGCCGGTGCTGCTGTTCGCGGTGACTTCCGCAAGTGACGGTGCCCGGATGCTTTGGGACCTTCCGGGTAAGACCACCGAGCAGCTTCTGCGCGGCAGCAAAGACGGCAAATGGGACTTGCCCTCGAACGTCAACGAGTACATCAATCGTGACTTTCTGATGATGACCATGGTGACGGTCACATTGCTCCTGGGCGCGCTTGCCAGCGTCCGTCGATTTACGTTCGAGGGGTGGGCGGCTTGGGCAACCAAATTGCGGAGCTGGCATGTCGTCGCAGCGATCGCTGCGACCCTCGGCTATCTGGCAAGCGACATCGTCGAGACGAGATTGCTTCGCGACATCGCGGCCACGGCGCGCGATGGAAGGTTCACCGCGTTGCGAAACTCCCAAGTGCGGGAAATGGCGGACTGGCACAACGCGAAATGGTTGCTGCTGAGCGCCGCGGCGGTGCTGACGATTTCGCTCTGGAATCACCGCGTGCCCGGGCGGCCACGAACGCTTCCCAACCAGATGCCGACCGATTGGTATGCCAGCGATCGTCCACCTGGAACCACCGCACGGCCCGGGGAGCTGTCGTCCCAACAGGACCTGCCGGGCGACCCTGAGTGGAACCCGTCATCCACCCGCTTTGGCATCTCGGTCAGCGGGGGCGGCATTCGTTCAGCATCGTTCGCGTTCGGCGTGATCGAGTTGCTACGCGAACGCGGACTGCTGAAAAAGGCACGCTACATCACGTCGGTCTCGGGTGGCTCCTATGCAACATGCGCGCTGGAGCAGGCGAACAGAAGAAACCTCGGCGCCCAGGCGTCAACGGCACGCCTTCGGCGGCGGCTGAACTACTTGTTGCCGCGGGCAACGTCGGCGTTCGGCGCAGTAGCCCGCATGTTGCTCGGTTTGCTCATCAACCTGTGGATCCTCTACCTCCTCATCTTCATGCTTGCGCGTCCGGTCGGATGGTTGATCGGTTCGCCACAAGTGCAAGGAGGCCTGCGGCTCGACCAGCCGTTCGTCAACAAGGTGGTGCACGATGACGACGATCCTGATAACCCAAGCGACTTCGTACAGCCGTGGGAAAAGCAAGGGTGCGATCTGCATCTATCTCCGGATGCGCCGCCTTCAGCGAGGTTCGACCGTGTGACGGTTGGAGACAGCGCGCAGGTGACGTTCGAGATCGTCGCCCATCGACAGTGTGTTCGGATCCGCCACCCCGACGGTGACGAGCATCTCGAGTCGTTCCGTCTTGCCACCAAGACTCGGGGGGTCCTGGTGTTCGAGGACGGCGATGCGAAGATCGTGCGGCAACCTGTCCTGGAACCGTACGGCGTGGCGAAAGACGGTACGAAGATCGCCGATCTCGTCGACGTGAAAGTGCCGACCATCGACGTCAGCGAACGCGCCCAATCGGTTGATCCCAGCGTGAAAGTCCTATCACTGATCGAGCAGCCGACTGCCGTAGAGGTCACGGGCGTCAGCATCGTTGATCGTCGCTCGGGCCTCGACATCGACACCAAGGATTGGTTGATCCCGGTCATTGCGCTAGGGGTGGCCATCATCCTCTGGATCATCGGTGGTCATGCCGGCGTCAACCGGCGCCTCGAGACTCTCACGAGACGCTGGTTGCAGAATCTCATCTTTGCGGTGCCCGGTTTGATCGCGGGGGCTGCCGCCGGCTCGTTCGCCGCGCTGCTCGCGCTGCCGTGGTTGATCGAAGTCCTGCCGGGCACCTTCGTCGCCAGCGAATCCAACGCGAGCACCTTCGGCGACAACGCTGTTTCGTGGCTACCGTCATCGATTCCCCCGATTGCCGCATGGCCAGTGCTTGGAGTCGTCTCGGTCATGCGGTTCGTGAAGGGCAACCGCTCTGCGAAACCCGCTGCGCCGAAGAAGCGCAACGCTGCGGCCCTCACGCGCAAATTGTTCGCAACCCTTCGCAACGTCATCGTCGCGCTTGTGCTCGCAAGTCTGGCCATCGTGAGCGCCACGTCGATCATGACGACCGGCGCACTCAACGGACCGTTTGGGTCACATGCGTGGATCTCCAAGGAGTTCATCGGCTTTGAGATCTCGTGGCCTCCAGACCTCGTCCTGTGGACCGGTGCGGCATTGTTCCTGATGTTGATCGCCTTGTGGTTTCCGGCAGGTTCGTGGTCGCTCGGGACCTACTACCGACAACGGCTTCGGTGGGCCTTCACCGGCGATCCGCGCACCGACTCGAATGGTGACCGCTTCGACGGGTCCGTGCCGAAAACGAATGAGCCAAACAAGCGGAGCGGCTACGTGGATGGCGAAGTGGGTGACGGTACCGAGCTGGTCATCTGTTGCGCGGCCAATGTGCTGGGCCCGGATCGCGCCCCCACGGGCAGGCGGGCTGTGTCGTTCAGCGCATCACGCGAGTGGATCGGTGGACCAGAGCTGGGTTGGGTACCCACCAGTACCTACATCAAAAGGATGGGAAACAATCGCGAGCGCGACGTGACCATCTCGGCGATGACTGCGCTCTCCGGCGCTGCCGTTTCGCCCGCGATGGGCAAAGGGAGCCTGGGGCCCATCGGCACGGTGCTGGCGATCCTCAACGTGCGCCTCGGCGGTTGGCTTCCCCACCCCGGTGCCGTCACACGAATGGAGGGTCGAACAACACCGCTCGGCAAGCCCGACCGTTGGAATCACACGCCGGGTTGGCCGTATTTCGTGCGGGAGGTGTTCCGCCGGCACCGACACGAGTCGCCGTATGTCTATGTCAGCGACGGTGGTCATTGGGAAAACCTTGGGCTCGTCGAGGCCTTACGTCGTGGCTGCAACACCATCGTCGCCATTTCCGCGTCTGGCGACGGGACATTCTCGCACTCGACCATCGCTGAGGCCGTAGAGATCGCGCGAACCGATCTGGGCATAGAAATCACCCTCGACGAGGTCTGGTCGATGCGCCCAGCGGCCGGTGGCGATCCTGCCGATCAGCTCCCCTCCGACCGACAGTTCGTGCTCCAGGACGGCGACAACCCCACCCTCGGACGAGCGGCACCGATCGGATTCACCTACGGCACCTTCCGACGTGCCGACGTGGAACGCACCAACAACACCGGCCAGATTCTCCTCATTGAAGCAACCATGATTGATCGCCTGCCGATGGACGTGCATGCCTACGCCGAGATCCACCACGAGTTCCCCGACGTGAACACAGGTGATCAATTCTTCACCAACCGAGACTTCGAGGCCTATCGATTGTTGGGTCGCACGATCGTCCAGCAAGCGTTCAAAGGTGCCCGGGGCAAGGCGATGTTCCGACGCATCGACGAATGCCAGCGTTCGACGCCCCCGGTCTCGGACACGCCATCAACGCCAACACCGACGCCGAGTTCACCGATCGACGAGCAACGCTAGAGCGCACCAAGCCAGCCCTGAGACCCGGTCGGGCGAACCCATCTGGTCGTCGACGTCAACGGCTACCTGCCCGCCTGAGTCGCTGACCCACCCGGCCCCGCTGCAGTCGGGCGCGGAAGTGGACAGCGGGCTGGGATTTTCGCGCCCACGGGTGCGGAAGCGGTAGCCCCAGTTCCCAAATCGCGCCCACAGCGCCGAGTACTCCTATCCGAGCAACCTCGCGGTCGCCTTCAGCGTCTCCTGATAGTGATCGCGGGCCGCGTCCCAAGCCTCACGCGTTGCGGCGGCGACACGCCGGGCGATCTCGTCGTCGTCGTGGTCGTCGCGCAGATATTCGCCGAGTTGCTCGGGTGACGGCGGGAGGTCGCGCAACAGCGCGTCGGCGATCGAGCCGATGATCCCGCGGCGCAGCTCGACACCGTCGACAAGGGTTCGCACCCGCTTCCCCAACTGCTCGTCGTCAGATGCAAGTGGCCGCACGTACTCAGCGAGCTCGCCCAGATCGGCAGTCTCCAACGCAACGGTGACGAGCTGATCGGCGAAACCGGGACCGAACGCCCGCTCGAGCGCAGCATCGACATCGGCCCCGAGCGCAACGCGCGGGTCCCACGGGCACGGATGCGGATCGGGCAACGGCACGAACTCCTCGAACAGCGGGAACCGGTAACGCTCGAGCACGAGATCGATCCACCAACGGCACCAGCGACGGTTCCATGGCACAAGCCAATCGAGGACGTTGCGGTAGTACTGCGCGATCTGGGTGAGCTTGCCGAGTACGTGCGGCCACTTGCATCTGATGACGAGCACCTTGGCATCAGCACGCCGAGCTGCTCCCCACCCGCGCCGATGACGCGCACCTCGCGCGCCTTGATGCGCCGGTTGGTGCGTGCATCC
>JANOJI010000325.1:0-8074 GCA_031408175.1 Ilumatobacteraceae bacterium | reverse complement strand
ACGATGCCGGTGCTTCGCGACCCGGACGGCTGCGGGTACTTCAAAGAAGATGCCGGCAAACTGCTTGTCGGATGGTTCGAGCCGGTGGCCAAACCGTGGGGCATGAAGTCGATTCCCGAATCGTTCTGCTTCGACTCCCTGCCAGACGACTTCGAACACATCGAGCCGCTCATGGCAGCAGCAATGCACCGCATGCCGATCCTCGCCGAGAGCGGTATCCGGTTGTTCTTCAACGGCCCTGAGTCGTTCACTCCTGATGACCGATACCTCCTCGGGGAATCTCCAGAGGTCCCTGGGATGTTTGTCGCCGCGGGATTCAACTCGATCGGCATCCAATCAGCCGGCGGCGCCGGCAAGGTGCTCGCGGACTGGATCATCGACGGGTATCCGCCGATGGACCTGTGGGACGTCGATGTGCGCCGCATGATGCCCTTCCAGCGCAACCGCTCGTACCTCCACGATCGCACCGTCGAAGCCCTCGGGCTCCTCTACGCGATGCACTGGCCATACCGGCAGCCAGAGACAGCCCGCGGCGTCCGCCGGTCGCCCGTTCACGACCGGTTGGCTGCACGCGGTGCCTGCTTCGGAGAAACCGCGGGCTGGGAGCGCCCGAACTGGTTCGCACCCGACGGAGTCAAGCCCGAGTACGAGTACAGCTACGGACGCCAGAACTGGTTCCACCACTCAGCTGCCGAGCACTACGCCGTCCGCAACACCGTCGGCTTGTTCGACCAGACCTCGTTCGCCAAGTTCCGCCTCGAAGGCATCGATGCAGAGCGGGTCCTCAACAACATCTGTGCAAATGACATCGCCATCCCGAACGGCAAGCTCGTCTACACCCAGTGGCTCAACGACAACGGCGGCATCGAAGCCGATCTCACCGTCACACGCGAGGCCGAGGACCGCTTCCTGATCGTGACCGCCGCCGCCACACAGATCCGAGACTTCCACTGGCTCAAGAACCACATTGGACCCGACGACCGAGCCATCGCCGTCGACATCACCTCGGGATCCGCCGTGTTCAGCATCATGGGTCCCAACGCTCGGCAGTTCCTGCAACCGCTGACCCCGTCCGACCTCTCAAACGACGCGTTCCCATTCGGCACATCCCAGGAGATCGACCTCGGCTACGCCCGGGTCCGCGCCAGTCGCGTCACCTACGTGGGTGAGCTTGGCTGGGAGCTGTACGTGCCGACTGAGTTTTCAGCCGCGGTGTTCGACGTCCTCGTCCAAGGCGGACAACCACACGGACTGGTCCTCGCCGGATACCACGCCCTCAACTCGTTGCGAATGGAAAAGGGCTACCGCCATTGGGGCCACGACGTCACCCCCGACACCAGCCCTCTCGAGGCCGGTCTCGGGTTCGTTGTTGCGTGGGACAAAGCCGGCGGCTTCATCGGCAAGGAGGCACTCTCGCGCCAACGTGAAGCCGGCCTACGCACAAGGCTTGTCCAATTTGCTCTCAACGGCTCCGAAGCGCTGCTCTATCACAACGAGCCGATCTGGCGTGATGGCATCATCGTCGGCGAAACCACGTCCGGCATGTTTGGCCACACGCTCGGTCAGTCGCTCGGGATGGGTTACATCACCAATCGAGACGGGGTCGCCGACGCTGCATACATCAACGCCGGCAACTACGAGATCGAGGTCGCCGGACAACGCATACCTGCCACCGCATCCCTGCAACCGTTCTACGACCCGAAGAGCGCCCGAGTGAAGGCCTGAACCGATGGCTTTCCGCCCGCTCCACACCGCCAGTGAGCTCCACCGGCCCGAAGCAGGGGCCGACTTCGATCCGAGCGCCGAGATCGGCCCAGAGATCGGCGCGGAGATTCGCGGACTTCGCAAGGCCCAGGGGCTCACGCTCAAGCAGCTCGCATCCACCGCCGGAATCTCAGTTGGCTACCTCAGCGAGATCGAACGGAATCTCACCCGCCTCCCGATCGGAGTTCTCAAGAGCATCTGTGACGTGTTCGGTATCCACATGAACTGGTTCTTCCGGGCAGGAAAATTCGGGCCGCCGGCGGAACGAGACATCGTCGTACGCGTTGCAAACAGGCCACGGCTGTCATTCACCGGACTCGGCATCACCGAAGAGCTGCTCTCGCCGAACCTCACCGGACAACTCGAACTGCTCCTCAGCACGATCGCTCCCGGCGCCGACAGCGACGACTACTCCCACGACGGCTCAGAGGCCGGCCTGGTCCTCGAAGGGACGCTGGACCTCTGGGTCGACGACGTGCACCTCGTCCTCGAAACTGGAGACAGCTTCACCTTCGCGAGCACCCGACAACACCGGTGCGCAAACCGCGGCACGACACCCACACGAGTCCTCTGGGTCATCACCCCGCCCCACTACTGATTGCCGGAGACTGCCCTCGCTTTCGTCCGTCATGCCAACCCCGCAGCGTTTGATGACTGGCGCCCGCATCGGGGGGCGATCGTCAAACGCTGCGACGGTCTAACGTGCGCATGATGGGGTCGGGGTTCAGGGAGAGGCGCGGTGAGACGAACTCGAGCAACTGGATCGACGCGCCACACAATCGATGGGGGTTCTTGCACGTCCGCGAGCTGGCACGAACGGCGCGCATCCGCGGCTGCGCGACCCCCGTCGCACCCTTGCCGCGGCAACTGCAGGACATCGCCGGCTTCGGCTTCGAGCACCTCGACGCGACCTGGACGCTCGGCGGCATGCTCGACGCGACGTACACCGACGGGTTGATGGTTGTGCGCGACGGCGCAGTGCTGTTCGAGCACTACGGCGGACTGATGCAGCCAGCGGACACGCACCTGCTGATGTCAGTCTCGAAGTCGCTGACATCGACGCTTGCAGGTGTACTGGTTGGTGATGGACTCATCGATCCGGATTGCTTCGTGCCCGAGTACATCCACGCCCTGCGGGGTACCTCGTGGGAAGGCTGCACCCTGCAGCACTTGCTCGACATGCGCGCCGGCACACTGTTCGACGAGGAGGACTACGACAATCCGGCCAGCGACGGGCGATTGCTCGAACCGATCTCCGGCTACACGAGCACGACTCGAACCGATCTCCCAGCCGACACGTTCGAATGGATCAGACGTCTGCCCAACGCCACCGACCATGGCGGACCATTCCAGTATCGGTCGATCCTTCCCGATGTGCTCGCCTGGGTGATGTGCGAGGCGACAGGGCAGGCCTTTGCCGAGCTGTTCTCGCAGCACATCTGGTCGCGCGTCGCCCAACACGACGCCGACATCATCGTCGACGCTGCCGGATTCCCGGTCGTGGAGGGTGGCATCTGCACGACGCTCGAGGACCTCGCCCGGTTCGGTGTCATGTGTCTGCAGCGCGGGGAGCTCGCCGGCCTCCACATCGTGCCGACCGACTGGATGCATCGACCGACAACTCGCGACCCGGAACTGATCGACGCGTTCGCGCTGCAGCGCGAGTCGGGCCGAACAGGACCCAACTCGTGCTACCACGACTTCTGGTGGGTCTACGACAGCGTCGCCGGGATCTACTGCGGGCTCGGCATCAACGGCCAAGTGCTGATGATCCACCATCCGTCGAATACCGTGATCGCCAAGTTCTCCACCTGGCCCGACCGCATGGACTATGCCCTCGCCGACGTGACCGATGCCGGCCTGCTGGCACTTTGCGACTCGCTCTAGTACCGCATCTCCGCCAGCGACGGCCGATCGTGGAGTTGTTGCAGTGAGAACCCGGCCCTCTTTCGATAGCCATCGGTGACCTCGAGAATCTCGTCGCGTGTGATCACATCCGTCAGCCGGTCGAAGCCTGATGGAGCACGTTCCTCGACGAGCTGCATCGGAAGCTCTGGCCCCAACCCGCGATTGGCCAGCACGATCGCCGACGTCGCCGGTCGTCGCACCTCGTCGTAGATCTGCAGCGCGACCTCGGTGTCGCCGGGATACGACAGGAGGCAACCCGTCAGCGTCCGGGCATCGAGGATCGCCTGCGATGCGCCGTTCGAGCCGATCGGATACATCGGATGTGCGGCGTCGCCCAACAGCGTCGCGCTGCCGAAGGACCATCGTTCGACAGGGTCGCGGTCGACCATCGGAAACAGAAACGTTGTGGGAGCGGATGCAATCAGGGCCGGAACGTCGAGCCACGGAAACGTCCAACCGTGGAATTGGGGCAAGAAGTCGGCGAGGTCGCCGGGCTGGTTCCAATCCTCACGCTGCAGCAGTTCTGTGTCGTCGGTGCGCAACTCGGCGATGAAGTTCAGTTGCTGGCGACCATCGGGCAGATCCAGCAGGGGGTACATCACGAACTTCTGTCGCGGGTGACCGGCCCACACCATCGTGCGACCATCGAAGACAGGCACACCATCGGCAAGGCCGCGCCACAGCAGTGAACCATTCCACTTCGGCATGCCCTCGTCGGGATAGAAGTGCCGCCGGGCGACGGAGTGAATGCCGTCGCAAGCGATCATCATCGAACCCGTCGCTGTCGCGCTGATGGCGCCGGTGCGGCGGTCGATGAACGTCGCTTCCACGCCGAACGGGGTCTCAGCGAACCGCTCCAGATGGCAACCCGTGTGAATGCGATCGGCACCGATCTCGGCGATCGCGGCAGCGTGCAAAATCGTCTGCAGTGCACCTCGGTGAATCGATATCTGCGGCCATCGATAGCCGGCCGCCAGTCCGCGCGGCTCGTCCCAAATCGGCTCGCCGCGTTTGGTGAAGTAGGCGAGCGTCGTGGGCGTCAGCCCGTTGGTTGCCAGGTCGTCGGCCAGCCCGAGGGCGTCGAGTTCGCGCACCGCATGTGGAAGCAGGTTGATCCCAACACCGAGGGCCTGAATGCGATCGACACTCTCGAACACCCTCACCGGAAATCCGGCGCGGTGCAGGCTCAAGGCAGCGGTGAGACCACCGATTCCGCCGCCGGCGATGATGACGTCGTCCACCGGTTCAGCCAACCAATTTGTCGATCTCGGGCTTTGCCGCGATCACGGCATCGAGGTGCTCGGCATGAGACAAGCCCGGCTGAGCGAGCCGGTTGAAGCCGATGCTGCAGTCGGCGAACCCGAGTTGCATCGCCTGCTCGAGCGCTGCCTGCCAGCCGGGCCCGATGTAGACGCGACCATGAATCGGCAGCGTTGCGGGGTCGCGACCTGCCTCTTCACAGAACTGGCGCAACTTCGTCACGGCCGACGCGATGTCGATCGGGTCGAGCCCCGGGATCAGCAACGGCATCCAACCGTCGGCCTTGCGTACGACTCGACGCAACACAGGCTCAGCCGCGCCGCTGCCGATCAAGATCGGGATGGCGTGGGTCGGTAGCGGATTGATGCCGACACGATCGAGTTTGTGAAAGCGCCCTTCGAAGCTGACGACCGGCTGCGTCCACAGCATCTTGATGACATCGATCTGCTCCTCGAGCAACGCCGTACGGTTCGCGAAGTCGACGCCAAGGCCTTCGTACTCCGCCGCGTTCCAGCCGACACCGACCGCCAGACGTATGCGCCCGCCGCTGAGCAGGTCGATCGATGCGACCTGCTTGGCAACGACCGCAGTCTGACGTTGCGGAAGCACGAGCACACTCGTGACGAAGCTCATGCGCGTGGTGAGAGCGGCCAGATGGCTGAACAGCACGAGGATCTCGTGGAACGTGTGCTCCGACGTGTACGGAGCATTGGGAAAGCTGCCGAATGGGCCGGGTCCAAGTCGCTCCGCAGAGGCCCCCAGCACGTGGTCATAGGCCATCAGGTGCTCGTACCCGGCGGACTCGGCGTCGATCGCCCACTGCCTGATCGCATCGGGGTCGGTGCCGCTGTCGGCCTGCGAGAAGACGGCGCCAATTCTCATCGGTTCTCCATTCGATCGTTGCGCATCTGTCGCATGTATAGCCTGCTGGCGTGACTCGACCGCTGCTCGTCGGAATTCAGCTGCCCGAGGTCGAATGGGAGGTTCCCTTTCCGGATCTCATCCGCATGGCTCAGGCTGCCGAGCAGGTGGGATTTGATTCGGTGTGGCTCGGTGATCACCTGCTCTACGACCTCGCGGTCGGCCCTCGTGGTCCGTGGGAGGTATGGACGTCGCTTGCCGCCCTCGCCGCCTCGACCGAACGGGTGCTGCTCGGCCCGCTCGTTGCTTCGGCCGGCTTTCATGAACCGACGATGCTCGCCAAGCAGGCAGCAACCGTTGACGGCATCTCGGGCGGCCGGCTGATCCTCGGGCTCGGTTCGGGCTGGAACGAGCGCGAGTACCGCGCCTTCGGCCTGCCGTTCGATCGCCGCGTCAGCCGCTTTGCCGAGGCGTTCACCATCATCAGAGCGTTGCTCGCCGACGGGGAGATCGACTTCACCGGAGAGTTCTATCGCGCAGAGCGGTGCGTGTTGCATCCGCGCCCGACTCGTCCGGGGGGTCCACCGTTGATGGTCGGCTCCGTTCGGCCACGGATGCTGTCGATCACGCTGCCGTACGTCGATTCGTGGAACGTGTGGTGGAGCGACTACGGCAACACCCCACAAGGATTTGCAGACCTCAAGTCCAGAGTCGACCAGCAGGTCGCACAGCATGGTCGGCCCGCAGGGAGTGTCTCGGCAACCTGTGCCGTGTTCGTTCAGCTCCCTGGCGGAGGCGGCCGGCAGATGGGTGAATACAGTGGCTCCCCCGTCGAGCCGATTCGCGGCACAGCCACTGAGGTCGCCGAACAGATCAGAACGTTCGCCGATGTCGGCGCCGACCACGTGCAACTGGTCGTCGATCCCATCACCCGCGACTCGATCGAGTGGTTCGAGGCAGTGTTCGCAGCGCTCGACGCCTGACAACGCAGCTCAAGACACTCACGAAAGCGGCCGATAGCACCATGTGGATCTAGTCGCGAGTGTCGACGATCGCGCTCCGGCGCCTCCGACGGCGCGAGCACAACTGGGGGACAGCGGCCACCCCTGGCATCGCTGGGACGACGGCCGCCTCTGGCGCAGCATCTACCAGGTGCGATCCACAATGTTGCTCGCCTTCGCCGTCGCCTCCTGGATCTCGGGATCTCATGCCGTCGCCTACACCGTCGTCGTCTTGGTGTTGCCGTTCAATGCCCTCGTCAGCCTGCGCCACCGCCAGACGGGCGAAGCCGGGTGGTTGCTTGCCGCCGATCAGTACGTGGCTGGATCGTGCGCGATCATCAATCCGGTTGTTGCGATCGGGGTGGTCGTCTGCCAGCTCGTCGGCGCCGTGACCGGGGCAATCGGTCTTCGTCAGCGTGTCGTCCAACCGTCGATCGTCGCCGGCGGTGGCCTGCTCGTTCTCGCCGGCCTGATCCATCACGACCGCGTGCTGCTGGCGTTCTGCATTCCAGTCACGTTGTCGACGATGGCGATTGCGCGGGCTGTCGAGTACCTGAAGAATCGCAATCTCACCGCCAACCGCCGTTACGAAGAACTGCTCGACGGCATCAACGCGTTCGTATTCGAAACCGACTTCGATTCGGGCGAGATGCTGTACATGAACCAACGCACACGACAGATGGTCGGCCCGGCTGCCCGATCTGACCGGGCCTTGCTCGATCTCGTTCACCCAGACGACCGGCACTTGGCCACCGAGACGGCCCTGCGGGCCCGCGAGACCGGCCAGCCGGTGACCACCGAGGTCCGAGTGCTGTCGTCCGCAGACACGTGCTACGTCGAGATGCGCACCACGGTGTCGACCAAGGGAACCAGGCGCCGAGTTCGGACGGTGTTGATCGACGTGTCGGACCGCAAACGCGTCGAACTCGAACTGGCTCATCGTGCCGTGCATGACCCGCTCACAGACCTACCCAATCGAGCGCTGCTGGGCGATCGCATGCTGCAGGCCCTCTGCCCCGAAACGGATCTGCCGACGACGAACGCCCTGCTGCTACTCGACGTCAACAACTTCAAGCGGGTCAACGACGCGCTCGGTCACGCCAGCGGGGATCTGCTGTTGATCGAGCTCGCCGCCCGACTGCGAAGGATCGCAGATCCGAATGACACGGTCGCCCGGCTCGGTGGTGACGAGTTCGCGGTCCTGATGCCGCGTGCCGACCACGCTCATGCGCTCGAGTTCGCCCATCGGTGCGCCGTCGTACTGTCGGCACCGTGGAAGG
>JANOJI010000323.1:0-4891 GCA_031408175.1 Ilumatobacteraceae bacterium | reverse complement strand
AGATCGAGCAGTCGGAGAACATCGTCGCGCCAGCCGACGGGCAGGTCTGCGGCAACGCCGCCCGGACGGATGAAGTTGTGGTTCATGCGCAGGCCGGTGACCTTCTGGAAGAAGCGCAGCACCTCTTCTCGCTCACGCCAGCCGTAGATCATCATCGACACCGCGCCGATGTCCATGCCGTTGGTCGCCAGGAACAGA
Source organism: Ilumatobacteraceae bacterium (assembly GCA_031408175.1). Classification (GTDB taxonomy): domain Bacteria; phylum Actinomycetota; class Acidimicrobiia; order Acidimicrobiales; family Ilumatobacteraceae; genus JAENVT01. The sequence goes on along the minus strand of JANOJI010000323.1, from coordinate 4,693 downwards.
AGATGACTGCTCATGCGGTTCAGCTCGCTGAGCAGCATGCGCATCCACGTAGCGCGTTCGGGGATGTCGCCATCGATGCCGAGCAACTTCTCGGTGGCCATCGAGAACACCAGCTCGTTGTTGAGCGGGCTGACGTAGTCCATGCGCGTGACGTTGGTACCACCCTGCATGTACGTGAGGTTCTCGCCGGTCTTCTCCATGCCCGTGTGGAGGTATCCGATGATCGGCTTGCAGCGCAGCACCTCCTCGCCGCGGAGTTCGAGCATCAGCCGCAGCACGCCGTGGGTGCTCGGGTGCTGTGGCCCCATGTTGATGATCATCGTCTGATCCTCGGTGGGATCGACGGGCACGTCGCCGAGCTTGGCGGCCTCGGCCTCGCTCATGCGCAGGACCGAGCCGACTTCGCGCAGCAGCTCGCGCGCTGTCAGCTCGCTGCGCGACTTCAACCCTTGCTCGGCCTCGTTGCCCGCGCGGATGGTGTCAACGATGCTCATGATCGGGCCGCGAAGTCGGTCGAGAACTGCACCGGAATGGCACCGGTGTCGTAGTCCTTGCGAAGCGGATGACCTTCCCAATCCTCCGGCATCAGGATGCGGGTGAGATCGGGGTGATTGGTGAACGTGATGCCGAACATGTCGAACACCTCACGCTCCATCGCTTCGGTGCCGGGGTGCAGGTCGAACAGCGAGTCGATGGACGGGTCGTCGGCAGGCACTTGGACTCGCAGACGAATACGTTGACGAGCCGTCAACGAGAGCAGGTTGACCACGACCTCGAATCGTTGAGCGGCGATTCCATCGGGCAGCGCTCGCCGGGGCATCAGCAGATAGTCGGTCGCTGTGAGATCGACGCACATCTCGTAGCCCTCGTCGAGCAGGGCACGGATTGCATCGACGTACTGCTGGCGGCTGGGATGCAGCACCGTTTGGCCACAGCTGTCGCTCATCGGGCAACCGTGCATCGACGGCGGCTCAGGAGTTGGGGCGGCCTCGTCGGGCAGTGCAGCGGGTGTGTCGCTCATGTATCACCGCGTTCCGAGCAGGACAGGGATCGACTCTGCCCCGGAGGGGATCTCTTGGACGTGGACGTTGGCACCTGCGCCGGTGTCTGCACGGCGCTTCATCAGCTGGCCGTCCTCGATCAGCTGATGCAACGTCTCGATCGCGTGGATGAGCGTTTCGGGTGTCGGCGGACAACCGGGCGCATAGACATCGACCGGTACAACCTGATCGACACCTTGGACGATGGCGTAGTTGTTGAACATGCCACCGCTGGAGGCGCACACCCCCATCGAGATGACCCACTTCGGCTCCATCATCTGGTCGTAGACCTGGCGCAGCACGGGTGCCATCTTCTGGCTGACGCGACCGGCAACGATCATGATGTCGGCCTGGCGCGGCGAAGCTCTGAACACCTCCATGCCGAAGCGGCTGAGGTCGTAGTGAGCCGCACCGGTGGCCATCATTTCGATCGCGCAACACGCCAAACCGAACGACGCCGGCCAACTGCTGCGGCTGCGCGACCACTTGACCAGATCCTCGATCCTTGCGGTGATCGCGTTGTGTTGGATTCCGCCGAGGCCATCGTCTTGGATGTTGCGGATCAGGCTCATGCGGCAGTCGTTTCCTCGAGGCGTCCCTCGGTGCCGACTCGGCGGATCGTGGTGCCGAGTGTGCGGTCGGCCGATACCGCTCCGTCCAGACGGCGGTGCTTCTGAACGGGCCCCCAATCCAGCGCGCCGCGGGCGACGACATAGACGAAGGCGAGAAAGAACACGATGCTGAAGGCCAGCATCTCCCAGAACCCGTACGAGCCCAGGAACTCGCGGTCAACGGCGTACGGGTAGATGAAGATCAGCTCGATGTCGAACATCACGAACAACATGGCCACGACGTAGAAGGTGACGGGGAAGCGCTCGGGTGGCTCGCGGCTCGGCACAATGCCGCACTCGTATGGTGCCTCTTTGGCCGATGACGGGCGCCGCGGCGCCAACAGGCGCGATGCGAAGAAGCTGAGCGCGCCGAACAGCGTTGCGAGTACCAACAGGCACACGATCGGCAGGTACTGACCCATCAAGTCGCCTGTGCAGGTGTTGCTGGGGGTGGACCGGTTTGAGCCGGTAACGCCCGAGCCGATCGATTGGTGAGCACACGCCGATCGCGGGTGTGCAGGAGGTAGCACAGTACGAGGAACACGGCGAGCGAACCGATGGTGATGAAGCCGGCTGGCTTTCTCTTGGCCCCGAGATCACGAATCATGTACACGTACTGGTGCGAACGAGTGTTGTCGATCTCGGGCCTCGGCGGTGCTCGACCCGGTTCGAAGCGTTGAGTCACGAGCGGGGCAATCTCGACGACCGCGTAGTGCGGCTTGTGGAAGAACGCCAAGAAGTCGAGTTTGCCGTCGAGCAGTTGGGGTGAACGCTGACCACCCTTGTCGAATACGTTGACCACCTGGAACTCGCCAGCGGCCATCGCCTTTGACTCCTCGAGCAGCACACCGGCGGCGGCACCCGCCTGTTGGAACGATGGCACCGAGGACTCGAGCTTCTTCCAGCCCTCCTTGACGAACTGAGCATCGACGGCCAAGGCGGTGACGGTCGGGTCGGCGTCGTCATTGACGATCACGGGGTCATCGAGCGCACCGGAATCGTTGACCGCGTTGGTGGTCTGCAGCACAGTGCGGCCGCTGATGGGAGCCCACGACGCGTCGGGGCCGAGCAAACCCTTCCCGTACGACCACCACGTGACACCCATCAGGAACATCCATCCGGCGAGTGCGGCAAACGCGACGAGGAAGCCGAGCCGGGCGCCGAGGTTGGTGCTGAGGACGAAGTAGCAACTGCCGCAGAACGTCACGACGGCGATGATCGTGATCAGGATGCCGCGCAACTCGGGCTGCCAGCCAATGGCCAGAACTGCACTCATCACAGGCTCCGCACGTATTCGACGATTGCTTTGATCTGCTCATCGGTGAGCAGACTGCCGAAGCCAGGCATGCGCCCGCTGCCCTGCGCCTGCTTGCCGTAGCGCTGGCCGACCTCTGAGCCGTTCTTGATGAAGTTGATCATGTCTTGTTCACTCGGGAAGTGCGCTGCAGTCGCGCCACTCGTGAGGTTCCAGCCGAAGGCACCCTGACCCGAGACACTGGGGCTGCCATAGCTCCATCCTTCGGTATGGCAGCGAGCGCAGCTGTAGGCGCCGCTGTTGATGTCGAGGTTGAACAGGGCCTCGCCCATCGCCGAGTCGACCGTGGTGTACTTCCCGGCGTCGACCAACTTCTGCGCAGCCAGCGTTGCGGCCTTGTCGATCTTGACCTTCTCGTCGTCGGGCAGTGTGCCCTCGTCGCAGATCTTCAACGCTCTCAGGTCGGTGAGGCCGGACACCGGCCGGAAGGCTGGGTCGGTCAGACAGCTGGCAGGCTCGAGCTGAATGCTGCGTATGTAGGCAATGATCGTCTCGATCTGCTGGGTGTTCATCGGCCCACCGCCGATGGTTCCCCACGCCGACATCGGAGAGAACGTGCGGCCGTAGTCGAGGATGAACCTCACCTCGTCTCCGGTGAAGCGGTACAGCACTGTGTCCAACGCCGGGGCGTACCAGTTGACCGCCCGTACCTCACCCGTCTTCGGGTCGGTGACTGCAGTCGGCGCCTGTCCGCCACCGGCCTTCATGCCACCATGGCAGCCCGCGCAGTTGAAACCTCCGTTGGCGGTGGTGTCGAACAGTTCGGCACCCCACCCGACAAAGATGTCTTCCTTGGCGCTGACCGCACCGGCCTGGCGGCCAGGCTCGAGTACCCAGTACAGCGGCAAACCGATCACCATCGTCAGCAGCAACAGCGCGCCGATGATCTGTACGCGCTCGAGGCGCGAGCCCTCCAGAGTCTCGTCGTCGTAGTACGGGCGGCGATTGGGGGCCAACTCGACTTCGGAGCCCAGTTCGGGCTTGGCCGCGTTGCGGTTGGCAACGTAGTACACCACCCATCCCAGCAAGCTGACGACGAGAATGATCCAGCCGATTGCGGTGGTCGCCAACGCGATCATCCGTGGCCACCTCCGGCACCGATGCAGTGCGGGCCTTCGCTTTCTTGACCGGTGGTGTTGGTGCCGATCGGGGGACCCGGGTACACCGTGCCGGTGTCGATGACGACATCGCCGGCATCGGACACGGAGAGGATGAATCGATCCATACCGCGGGGTGCCGGGCCACCCTTCTTCTCACCGACCCGGTTGTACTGCGAACCGTGACACGGACATTCGAACCACTGGCTGCTGACACATTGCGGCACGCGGCAACCAAGGTGCGGGCATTTCTGGTAGAGGGCAATGAGGCCGTTCTCCATGCCCCCCAGCACCGGCCTGTAGGTCGGCACACCTTTGGCCTTCGGCAGGGCGTCGACCGGGTACTGCGTGACCCACGATCGCGCCGTTGCGTTGTAGAAGAAGCCGCTGCCGGAGCGGATGCTGGAGACGACATCGTCGATCTTGCCGACGTTGATCTTGCCACCGAATCCGCCCGAGGCGATCGGCCACAGGAAGCCAACGAAACCCGCAGCCGCAAAGGTCGTGAGCCCGGCGCCCATCAAAGACACATTGGCCCGGTTCAGGAACTGACGGCGACTGACCCCGATCGCGTCGCGATCCGGCGGCACCCATACAACCGGAGCCGATGGCGCCGCCGCAACCAGGCCC
>JANOJI010000312.1:0-6647 GCA_031408175.1 Ilumatobacteraceae bacterium | reverse complement strand
CATGTAGGTGATGTAGCCGCGCTCGTACAAGCCTTGGGCAACGCGCATGACCTGCGACGCGCTGAGCCGCAGTTTGCGACCGCCCTCCTGCTGCAGCGTCGAGGTCATGAACGGCGCCTTGGGGGCGCTGCGATACGGCCGCTCCTCGACGGAGCGAACCGTGAACTCGGACCGCTGCAGGCCGTCGGCCAACCCGCGGGCGCGTGTCTCGTCGACAACGATGACACCCTTTCTGACATGGCCGTCACTGCCGAAGTCCTTGCCGGTGGCGACCCTGGCGTCGTCGAGGGCGACGAGCGTCGCCGTGAACGCGGGCGCCGTCGCGGTGAGCAGTTCGATGTCCCAGTACCCGGCCTGCACGAAGGCGATCCGTTCGCGCTCGCGCTCGACGATCAGGCGGACCGATGGGCTCTGCACGCGACCCGCGGAAAGCCCTCGGTTGACGCGGCGCCACAGCACCGGCGACACCTCGTAGCCATACAGTCGATCGAGCAATCGGCGAGTCTCGGCTGCGTCGACCAGGCCGTAGTCGATGCCACGCGGGTTGTTGACGGCGTGGTCGATAGCCGTCTTGGTGATCTCGTGGAAGACCATCCGCTTCACCGGGATCTTCGGTTTCAGATACTCGAGAAGATGCCAACTAATGGCCTCGCCCTCGCGGTCTTCGTCGGTTGCGAGGTACAGCTCGCTGGCATCTTTCATCAGCACACGCAGGTCCTTTACCACCTGAGCGCCGCGGACGGTCAGTTCGTATGTCGGTTTGAAGCCGTTGTCGACATCGATCGACAGACCCTTGCTCGGCAGATCAGCGACATGGCCGACCGAGGCGCGCACATCGAAGGCATCGCCCAAGAACTTCGAGATGGTCTTGGCCTTTGCTGGCGATTCGACGATGACGAGTGGTTTGGCCATGGCGTTCGTATCGCTACGTGATGGCGGGGGTCGTTGTCAAGCCGCCCCATTTCGCAGGGCTCAGATCAGGACCGGCTCGGAATCGGGATCGGGATCTCGCTCCTCGGGGAAAGAACCCTCGACATTGATGTGCGGCAACAGCCGATCGAGCGCCCTTGGCAGCCACCAGTTGCGGTCGCCGAGCAACTCCATCGTCGCCGGCACCAGCACCATACGCACGATCGTGGCATCGACGAATACCGCTGTTGCCAAGCCGAGGCCGAACAGTTTCAACTGCCGATCGTCGCCCAACACGAAGGCCGAGAACACGCAGACCATGATCAACGCTGCTGCGGTGATGACGCGGGCCGTCACTGCCAGGCCATCGGCAACCGCAGCAGCGTTGTCGCCGGTGCGATCGAACTCTTCCTTCATGCGCGACAGCAGGAAGACCTCGTAGTCCATCGACAGGCCGAATGTAATGGCGAACAGCATCATCGGCGCCCAGGCCTCGACCGGACCGGCCTTGCCGATGCCGAACAGATCCTTCCCCCAGCCCCACTGGAAGATGGCCACGATCACGCCATATGCGGCACCGACCGAGAGCATGTTCATGATCACCGCCTTCAGCGGTACCAGGAGGCTTCGGAACACGATCATCAGCAGCAGGAAGCTGAGGATCAACACCGCCCCGATCAGCAGGGGCAGGCGTCCACCGAGGTAGTCGGCAAAGTCGACGCTGCCCGCGGTGAAGCCGCCGACTTCGACATCGACGCCCGTGGCCGGCAGTGCGGTGTTGCGTAGTCGGCTGACGAGTTCCGTCGTTGCTTCATCCTGAGGGGAACTGACCGGCGATGCCTGCCAGAACCATGTGCCGGGTGCGATCTCCGTGCCAGGCGTGGCAAAGGCGATTCCCTCCTCGGCTGCGAGCGCGGCGTCAACCTTCAACGCTGACTCGGCGTTGGTGCCGGGGTCGGTGCTGACCAAGATCAACGGACCGGAGGCGCCGGCGCCGAATCCGTCGGTCATCAGTTCGTAGGCCTTGCGGGCGGTCTTGTCTTCCGGGAGGTTGCCGGTGTCGCCGAAGCCGAGACGGATCGAGAACAGCGGCGACGCCAGGGCCAGCAGGACGATGACCCCAATCAGCAGCGGTGGCCATGGACGACGCTGGATGAGGCGGCTCCAGCGATACCAGAACTGCTGCTCGCGAGGCTTCGTATGACGGTGTGGCAGCTTGTGGCGAAGTGCGTGACCGAACGGCAAGAGACTGATCACCATCACCACGATGGCGAGCGCGAGTGCACCGAGCAGGGCGAGTCCGAGGGCGAGGCCGGTGAACACGCCGATCACGGCCAGCAGGACGAAGGTGCCCACCGCGATGGCGGCAGCGCGTGACGTCTCATCGATCTTCTTGCCGGCGAAACCGATGAGGGCGGGCAGCAAGGTGATCGATGCCAGCATCATGACGAGCACACTGATCGCGCCCGATACGGCCATGCCGCGTACGAACGCCAACCCGATGATGAACAGGCCGAGCAGTGAGATCATCACTGTGATTCCGGCGAAGATGACGGCCCGACCAGACGAGTCGACCGCATGCACCACCGCGTCTTCTGGCTCCATCCCGGCGTGGAAGTTCTCGCGATATCGAGTGACGATGAACAGCGCATAGTCGATACCGACCCCCAGGCCGATCATCGCTGCCATCTGCGGGGCGAACTCGGGCATCGAGAACGCGTTCGAGGCGATGCCGAGCACACCGGCGCCGACGCCGAGGCCGAAAAGTGCGGTACCGATCGGCAAGCCCATCGCGAGCACGGATCCGAATGCGATCAGGAGAATGACGATTGCTGCGAGAACGCCGAGGATCTCACTCTCGGGAAGTTCGAACCCTGCGAACAACTCACTGCCGTACTCGATGGTCAGCCCTGGCGGGCCGTCGATCTGGTCGCCGAGATCCTGGATCTCGTCGGCGAGGCTCATCATGTCGGCCTGGCTGCGGTTGGTGTACGAGATCTGGGCAAACGAGATGGGCTCTTGCGTGCTGTTGAACTGCGCGCCCTCTGGGCTGTACGGGCTGACGACCTTCACACCTTCGATCTCGTCGACCTCTGCGAAGAACGGCTCCATTGCGGCCTTGATCGCTGGGTCGCCGGTGCCGTCGGGCGCGGTGAACACGATCTGGGCGATGAATCCCGCATCTTCCTCGCTGCCGATGTCCGACAGCGCCTCTTGTACGAGCTTGGAATCGCTGTTCGGCAGGTTGAAGTCGGTGTGATAGTCGGTGCCGACAGCGCCACTGACGCCGTTGAGCACGACCAGGAGCGGCAGCCAGATGGCGAACACCATGATCCAGCGTTTGCGAAAGCTGAAGCGAGCAAGACGAGCGAGCACGTTTGGACCCCTCCGATATCGATCGACGGCCTACGAGGTGGCTGTCGGCGGTTGCGTCGAACGCGACGCTACCCTCAGCGGTATCGACGAACGGTGTGACATTCGACTCGGCTGGAGCGAGGAGTTGGAGTCGTCGTGGCGTGCTCTCGGACTTGCCGAACTGCCAGGCAGGGTCACCCGCCTCGATCGAGGCTGGAGCACGGTCCTGCGCAATCTCGACGCCGAACCATTGCGGATTCGAAACATCGGCGCCGATGTTGCTGTCGGCGACTGGGTCGTGCCATCGGTCGAGCTTGATCGTGTCGAGGCAGTGCTGCCGCGTCGGAGCGCGTTTGTGCGCCGCGCTTCGTTCGAGGGCAACCGTGCCGAGTCACAAACAATTGCCGCCAACATCGACGTGGTGATGTTGGTGCATGCGCTGACCTCGCCACCCAATCAGCGCCGGCTGGAGCGAGAGTTGGTGCTGGCCTGGGACAGCGGAGCCCGGCCGGTCGTCGTGCTGACGAAACGCGATCTCGTCGACGACCCGGCCGAATCGGTGGGTTCGCTGCATGCCGCCGCACCCGGGGTTGCAATCCTGACAGCCAGTGGAATCAGTGGAGAAGGTGTCGATGCCCTCGTCGCCTTCGCTGCCGGCAATGCAACGATCGCATTGCTCGGCGCGAGCGGAGTGGGGAAGAGCACGCTGATCAACGCGCTGGTCGGCACCCGCGCTCAGGCCACTGCAGCGGTGCGCGAGGGTGATGGTCGGGGTCGGCACACCACCGTGGCGACGGAGTTGGTTCGCCTACCCGGTGGAGGCTGGTTGATCGATACACCGGGCGTGCGCGCCGTCACGTTGTGGAGTAGTGGGCGGGGCATCGAGCGCGCCTTTTCCGACGTCTTCGACGTGATGGATGACTGCAGGTTCCGTGACTGCAAGCACGAGGACGAGCCAGGCTGTGCGGTGCAGGTGGCGATCGCGGACGGCCGGCTCGACCCGCTGCGGTTGGCCAGCATGAAGCGGCTTGTTGCCGAGGAGCTTGCGTTGGAAGAAGAGCAGCGAGCGCAGCTGAAGGCGCAGGACAAGCGCGGCGTTCGAAAGATCCGGGTGAAGTAGCGCGATGGAGATCCCGGTCATCAACCTCGAGCCCTGGTGGGGCACCGAGGCCGATCGTCTCGCGGTCGGCCAACAGGTCGATGCCGCCGCCCGCGCGTTCGGGTTCTTCCAGATCGTTGGCCACCGACTGCCGCAACAACGGATTGAGGCGATGGTTGCAGCCAGTACCGAGTTCTTTGCGCTGCCGACCGAGGTCAAGCAACGCTGCACGCCGGAAGACCCGGCGATCAATCGCGGCTATGCGGCGCGCGGCACCGAGGCCCTGTCGTACAGCATCGGTCGCGACGCTCCCCCCGACTTGTTCGAGGCCTTCAACATCGGCGAGGACGATGTCGACGACGACGATCCGTTCTATGCCGCGCAGCTGCGTGGCGCGTTTGCTCCCAACATCTGGCCCGACACGCCGCGGCAACTCCGTCCATCTCTCGTCGGTTACTTCCAGTCGACGAGACAACTGGCCCTGACGTTGACCGAGGTGTTCGCCGTCGCCCTCGGTCTGGCCCCTGGCTGGTTCGCGCCATTCGTGGATCGCTCGACCACCACGATGCGAGCGATTCGCTACGAGCACCGCGCCGGCGACAGCGACCCACTTCCGGGGCAGCAGCGCATGGGCGCGCACACCGACTATGGAATCGTCACGGTGTTGTGGGCCGAACCCGTTGCCGGATTGCAGATCGTCGCCCCCGACGGCGAGTGGATCGACGTCATCCCCGCGGACGATGCCTTGGTGATCAACCTCGGTGACTTGACCGCGCAGTGGACCAACGATCAATGGCGCTCGACAGTCCATCGGGTTGTCCCTCCCACCGCGGTCGATGGACCTGCGGTTCGCCGCAGCGCAGCGTTCTTTCTCGACGGCAACTGGGATGCCCGGATCGAGTGCTTGCCTACATGCTGCAGCGATGTCGATCCGCCGCGCTATCCGCCGGTGACTGCCGGCGAACACCTGATGGCTAAGTTGATGGGACCTCGCCTTCTGCGGGCCAGCGATGCGGTCGATACCTCCGGCGACCGGGGTCGCTGAAGCAGCAAGGGTCTACGTTTGCCGTATGGAGTTCGCATTCACCGACCGCTGCAACGAGTACCGGGCCACCTTGCTGGCCTTCATGGACGAATGCATCTACCCCAACGAGCATGTGTATCACCAGCAACTGGTCGAGAGTCGAGACCCGCATCATCATCCTGCGGTGATGGAGGAGTTGAAGGCCGAGGCCCGCACACGCGGGCTGTGGAACCTGTTCTTGCCCCATGATGACTGGGGGCCTGGCCTCAGCAACGCGGAGTACGCGCCGCTGGCCGAGATCATGGGTCGCAGCACGATCGCCAGCGAGGCCTGCAACTGCTCGGCGCCCGACACCGGCAACATGGAGGTGCTGACGATGTTCGGTACGCCGGAGCAGAAGGACATGTGGCTGCGACCGCTGCTCGATGGCCAGATCCGTTCGGCGTTCGCGATGACCGAACCCGACGTTGCGTCGAGCGATGCCACCAACATCGAGATGAGCATCGAGCTCGACGGCGATCACTACGTGTTGAACGGCCGCAAGTGGTGGATCACTGGCGCCATGCACCTCAACTGCAAGATCTTCATCGTGATGGGCAAGACCAATCCCTCGGCTCCTCCTCACCGTCAGCAGAGCCAGGTCCTGGTTCCGATGGGGACTCCCGGTCTCACGGTGGTGCGCGCCCTGCCGGTGTTCGGATACGTCGATCCCGAGGGCCATGTCGAGCTGCGATTCGAGAACTGCCGCGTGCCGGTCAGCAACATCATCGCCAACGACGGCGACGGCTTTGCGATCAGCCAAGCACGACTCGGGCCTGGTCGCATCCACCACTGCATGCGCTCGATCGGTGCTGCCGAGCGGGCGCTGGAGCTACTGTGCAAGCGGGCGCTGACTCGCACGACCTTCGGCAAGCGACTGGCCGAACGCAGCAACATCATGGACTGGATCGCAGAGTCGCGCATCGACCTGGAGATGGTCCGACTGTTGACGTTGAAGACAGCGTGGATGATGGACACGGTCGGCAACAAGGCCGCGGCTGTCGAGATCAGCGCCATCAAGGTGGCCGCCCCCAACGTTGCATTGCGGATCATCGACAGGGCCATGCAGGTTCACGGTGCGGGTGGCCTGAGCAATGACTGGCCGCTGGCGCAGATGTACGCCCACCAACGAACGCTGCGCTTGGCGGACGGACCCGACGAGGTGCACAAGATGACGATCGCTCGTCGAGAGCTGCGACGTCACGATCCCGACTTCCGGAC
>JANOJI010000307.1:0-3181 GCA_031408175.1 Ilumatobacteraceae bacterium | reverse complement strand
ACCTCGAGCATCTTGCCGTCGACGATCGCCTCGCACGGATTGAGGTACTCGTTGATCAGTCCATCAGTCGACCACGTGAGGTTGTACTTGAATGCGTTGGTCGGAAACTGCGGCAGGGCGCCCACACGCATCGAGATCGATCGAATGTCGTCGAAGGATCTCGCCAGTTCGGCCGCTGCGATGGACACGAAGCCCGGCGCCAACCCGCACTGCGGTACCAACGCCGATGTGGCGTCGATGGCCAGGCTCTTGACGACGCGCGTGGAGTCGACGTCTTCGGTGAGGTCGAAGTAGTGAGCGCCGGCATTGCGCGCCGCCGTGGCGATGGTCGACGTGGCGTGGAAGGGAGCGGCACTCATCACCATGTCTTGGCCGTCGACATAGTCGGCGAGTTCCACGGGGTCGGTGATGTCGACCTCGAAGACGCGTACGCCACGCGATCGCAGCGGCGTCAACGCATCGTCGTCGCGGTCCAACACGGTCACGTCGAACTCGGGTGCCGCAGACAACAACTGCACGATCGCCTGACCGATCTTGCCGGCTCCGATCAGCGTCAGCTTCGTGGCCGCCGCAGAAGTCATCCGGCGACAGTACACCGGTTACGTGGCAGGCTTGCCCTGCCATGGAACGTAGCGACGATGGTCCGTCCCTCAAACGAGATCTCGCCCTGGCCACCTGGGGACTGTTCGTCGGCCTCGCCTTACTGCTGCTCGCTGCCGGACTGTTCGGCACGCTGCTGGGCGTTCGGTCCGAGCTGATCAAACTGCCAACCGTTGTCAGCAGTTTGATCAGCGCCTCGTACTACGCCGGGTTCCTCGTCGGATCGCGGGTGGCACTATCGGCTCTCGGCCGTGTGGGCCACATCCGTGTCTACGCCGCGCTGGCGTCGTTGCTGTCGGCGGCCATGTTGGCAGTTGGTCTCACCGAATCGGCGCCGGCGTGGGCGTGGCTGCGATTCGTGACCGGACTGTGTTTGGCCGGTCAGTACGTGGTCGCCGAATCGTGGCTCAACAATCTGGCGACGAACGAGAATCGCGGGCGGCTGCTGGCTCTCTACGCCGTGGTCACCTCTGGCGCGTTCGGTATCGGTCAGGTGTTGCTGTTCGCAATCGACGCCCGCGTCATCACCGGCTTCGCAATCGCCAGCATCATCACGTCGCTCGCCGTCGCCCCCGTTGCGCTCTCCGAGGATGCGGTGGCGCCCGGTGTCGAGAAGCGCGAGCACATCTCGCTACGTGAACTCGCCAACGTCGTGCCGACGGGAGTCTTCTCGTGCTTGCTCGTCGGGATGGCTCACGGCGCGCTCACGGGCATGGCGGCGATCTACGCAACCCGCGTCGGACTGTCCACGGGTCGAATCGGTCTGTTCGTCGCCGCGCCGAACATCGGCGGCATGTTGTTGCATTGGCCGGTCTCGGCGGCGTCGGACGACATCGACCGTCGCGCAGTTGGTTTCGCCGCGTCGATCGGCGCAATTGGCGCGGCGGTGTTGTTGCTGCTCGGCCCGTCGACCAGCCCGATGGCCCTGCTGTTGGTCACGCTGCTCGGCGGCTTCAGCTACCCGCTGTACTCGATCGCTGCCGCCTACACGAACGACTGGATCGAACCCGAGCACGTCAACGCCGCGGCGTCGCAGCTGGTCACGCTGTATGGCATGGGGGCTGTCGTCGGCCCGTTCATCGCTGCCGGCCTGATGATCGTCGGAGGCCCGAAGGGTTACTTCTGGTCGGCGATCGGTCTGCACGCCTTGCTGGCCATGTTCTTCGTCTATCGAATGCGAGCGTGGCGGGCGCCGCTGGCGAAGCGGCCATGGAGCGAAGTGTCGCTGCCTGCTCGGGCCTTCTTCGTTCCGGCAACCGTGGTGGCGATGGGCAGGCGCTATCGGCGCAAGCGGGCCGGCTAACGCGAGATCGCGGCGATCTGGGCGTCGAATCCCGCGCTCGACATCAAAGCCTTGCAGCGTTCGAAGCGACCGACGGCGTACGCCCAGAAGTCGTCGGCGGGGTTGCCGTTGACGTGTTGAATCACGCCCCACAACGTCCACAGCAGATCGCACAGCGCCTTGTACGCAGTCATGCGGCCGCGCTGGTCGGGTGGCGGATCGCCGCCGAAATAGGCACGCAGCAGGGCTTCGTCTTGTTCATCACCGAACTCGCCTTCGACCGACAGATCGCCGAGATCCCACATCGGGTCGTTGTTGCCGGCGTACTCGTAGTCGATGATGAACATCCGCTCACCGGTGTCGAGGAAGTTCTCGCACAGCGGATCGCAGTGACACGGTGCGAGTTGCACCGGCGAAGCCGCAAGCGCGGCGCGCGCCGCCTCGGCCTGGAGTTGAACGTCGTCGTATCCATCGGGGAGGATCGCGCCCTTCGACGCCAGCAATACCTTGTACTCGTCGATCATCGGGAACAGCTTGAAGTCGGTTGCGAAGGGTGCGGCTCGCGTGTGCAACTGTCGGAACGCGATGGCGGCACGGGCGACAGCGCCGAGATCACGGAATCGCTCGGCGTTCATCGTTGCTGCGCCGTCGATGAACCGCGTGACCATCAAGCCGTCACTCGCGTCGAAGAAGACGACCTCGGCGTTCACCCCCGCGTCGGCGGCCGATCGAGCCGCCACGTCCTCGTCGACTCGGTTGATGTACTCGCTGGTGCCCTCGCCAGGAAGGCGTAGCACGTAGCGATCGTCACCGATCGCAACCAAATGGTTGACGTTGGTCAAGCCGGCGAGCCGCTGCGTCGTATCCGGTCGCACCGCGGCGAACATCGGCACTCGCCCAAGCGCAGCATCAAGATCGCTCATCCGATGCATCGTTTCACGCCTCGCCTCGCCTCGTGCGAGTGCGCCGCGGTACGGGTCGTTGTTTCGAACTGCGGTGAATGGGGTAGCCAGTGGTCATGCTTACCATCTTGTTGATCATTGTTCTCGTCCTCGTTCTCGCCGGTGGAGGCGTGGGCTACAGCCGTCGGGGACGCTGACGGCCTGCCACTGCTAGGCCTTCAGCCTCTCGTTCTTGGGGTCGTAGAGGGCACCGTCATGACGTGTCGCGGGGATCGGTTCGCCGTAGACCTCGATCACGAAGTCGGTTCGGTCGGCCAATTCGATCGGTAGATAGCCATGGGCGATCGGCTTGCCGATCGTGTGCCCGAAGTTGGCGCTCGTGGTGAAACCGACGACG
>JANOJI010000291.1:0-1568 GCA_031408175.1 Ilumatobacteraceae bacterium | reverse complement strand
GCCCGTCGACCAGGATGTCGCGGTCCACGAAACGGTGCCGGTACAGGCCACCGAGGCGGTGATGTTGGAGTGGTGTGCACTGGCGACGCCGGCAAAGGCCGGCACCACGATGACCGCGCCGAGCAACACCAAGACTGCTGTGAGGATTCGCCGTATCTGTCGCATTCGTTGTCCGCTTCTTTCGGCCAGCCATCCGAGATGGCTGGGATGTAGTCCCACCTACGTGCGGGTTTCGCTCTTGCTCCACGCTGGCGAAGCGACCAATTGCAGCCAGCGCATCAATGCATCCACGTACCACTGACGGTAGCGGCCGAATCCTCAGAGTGAAATGGGCCGTTCGGCTCAATTGCAGACTGGAACGTCGCGTCCAGCCCCGGATGCCTCAGAGATCGAACAGGCCGTCCGGCGGGTCGATCATGGCAACCCCGCCGTGGCAGCTCAACACGAAGATCACCGGGATCAATGCACCAGTGTCGAGTTCGAGAATGTCGTGGGCCGGGTTGTCGATCACGGCGACGCACGTGCCGCGTTCGACACCTTGTTGGTCGACGACTCGCGACCCGATCAGTTCGTGAACCCACAAGGCATCGTCACTGTCACCATCGAGCGGTTCGGCATGAACGGGTGTGTTCGTCAGCTTCTCTGCTGCCGTACGGTCGTCGACGCCGGCGAAGCGGATGAGCCACCGCCGCTGCTGCGTGCGCGACTCGACGACCGTGAGCCACTGCGAACCGGCCAGCAGGCGTGCCCCAGGGGCAACCCGCTCCACACGGTCGGTGATCAGCGAGACGTACAGCTCGCCATGAACTCCGTGGGCGCGACCTATGCGCCCGACTTCGCGCAAGCCTTCAGTCGACAAAGTCGACGTCGACCTCGACGCCATCACGAGTCGCCGCGGCGCGAACGACAGTACGAATGCTCTGCGCGGTACGGCCACGGCGGCCGATGACTCGGCCGAGATCGCCGGGCCCAACCTTGACCTCGAGCTTCAAACGATTCCGACCTTCGACGGCGTCGACATGCACGGCTTCGGCATCGTCGACGATGGAACGGACGACATGGGTGAGCACCGCTGTTGCGGTCGGCGCCTGGACCGGATTGACCCCACTGTCGGTGGCCACAACCTCGGTGGACAAAACTTCGGTGGCCACAACCTCGGCTTCTGGTTCGGCCGAGTCGTCTGGCTGATCAGTTGCCGGCTGATCGGTCACTTGGCAGCCCGGGCAGCGCTGAACTCAGCCATCGCACCCGACACTTCCAGCAGCTTCTTGACCCGCTCGGTCGGCTGGGCACCCTGCATCAGCCACTTCACTGCCTTGGCGTTGTCGATGTTGAGCGTGGACGGATCGGTACGCGGGTTGTAGGTACCGACGATCTGGATGAACCGGCCGTCGCGGGGCGAGCGGCTGTCGGTAGCGACGACGCGATACTGCGGCTGCTTGGTCTTGCCAACTCGGGTGAGGCGCAGTTTTACTGCCATACGAATCCAGGGCTCCTTGCACAATACGAACGACGAGAGGCTATCAATTGAAGTTGGGGAAGCCACCAGGCATACCGCCCAGGTTGGG
>JANOJI010000264.1:0-17804 GCA_031408175.1 Ilumatobacteraceae bacterium | reverse complement strand
CCTCATGCCAACGCGGCGGCGACATCTTCGTGCGCTAGCGTCGCCACCGGAGGTGTCTGGGCACCTGGTGGGCTCCACCGCCTTCAAAGCGGCCGAGACGAGCGATCCTCGTCTGGCGGGTTCGATTCCCGTCCACCTCCGTGTCAATAGAACCCTGGGCTGCAGCCGCTGTGAGCTGCGGTGTTGCGGTCCAGGGTAAGATGTATCACACCTGGTTGCGGATGTCGTGGGCCCCGCCGTCATGAACGAACCCGCTGGTACTCGCAATGTGCGCCGCAGCGATTCCTGCACAGTTGGAGAGCGTAAGTCTCAACGTATGTCTCAGCATCTCGTGCGCAAGCCCAGCTGTTGGACGCGGTCAGCGACACCGGCGCCGACGAGGTCGTCATCGGCGTCACCGGCGACCAGGACGAAGTGCTGCGCCAGCTCGACGCACACAGCGCGCTGACGACGCAATTCGGCTGAGCCACAGGCCGGAGTGGCCGGCGCGTCTGCACACTGGCGGTGGGGCGAGTTGGAAGCGGCCTCCGACCATCGTCAACCGAAGCACCGAGTCGCACCACGAGACCACCGAGGCGTTCTGACGATCGGGGACCGCGGGTTGGCCGCGCAATCGGACCCTATGCCGACGGGTTTACGCCTATTGCAGCAAGAGCGCGAGGAGGGGTGCCGGGATAGCCCAGGTGGGGTGGTCGGTGCTGAGGATCGATTTGGTGGCGAGGATGCCCTCGCCGTACTTGCCTTCGATAGTGCGGGCGTCGCCGCGCCACCTGCTGTCGACCCATTTGCCTTCGAGCGGTACGGTGCGGGCGGGGCCCGCGGGGCCGGTTACGGGCACGGGTAGGAGGTCGACCTCGTTGCCGGCGCCGGTGCGGGCGTAGCCGATGGTGTCGTTGGCGATGAGGCGACCTTCGTCGATGTGATCGATGGCGCGGGCGAGGTGCATGCCGATGGCTGCTTCGGTGAGCTTGGTCATGTCTGGTTCGTCGCATCCAGGGTGGACCCGGCTCGGCAGCCAGTTGAGGATCGGGTCGCTGAGATAGAGCTTCGCCTGGCTTCCCTGAACGATCCGGCCGCGGTCGTCGCGTTGGGGGCACCACAGCCCCGCAAAGCTCCGTACCAGACGAGCGAGGCGCAGCGTCAACGTGTCGGGGGTGTATCCGAGGTCGGCGGCAGTGTTGCGCTGGCTCATTGGGCTGGACGACCTGGTTGCGAGTCCGTCGAGGAGTAGCGGGATGGACTCCGCTGGTGCGTCGGGGTCGATGTCGCGGCGCAGCCAAGCGGCGATGTCGCGCATGAACCCATCGCTGACGGCCCCGATCCTGGTGTGCTCGTGAACAGCTCGGGGAAACCCACCACAGGTCAGGTAGTCCTGCCACGCGAGGTCGTAGGCGTCGAGGTCGAACCGCACCTCGTCGAGGATGTGCGCGACGGACGTGTGCTGGAGGTGTGCTGGATGCACGGGGCCGGGCAACACCAAGCCGGGCCGGGTGGCGTCGGCGAATGCCCGGAACGTCATCGGCAACAGGTGGCGAACTCGACGCGAGTCGGCCAGGCCGGCGCGGCCGGCGAGCAGGTTGCCTTCTACGTCGTCGCCGGCGGACCAGCGGCTTCCTGTCGCTACGACGGTGTCGTCGCCGAACGCAGTGCCGTCGCGTGCGGCTTTCAGGACCGCAGTCCAGCCGCTGATCGCGCTCACCTCGTCAAGCAGCCACACCCGCCTGGCTGGCGAGGTTTGGTCGACCACGCGAGTGAGTTCGCGACCCAGTGTCAACGCGCGCCGTAGGTCGCGGGAGGCAAATCCGTCGCACGGGAGATGGACCACTTGGCGGGGGTCGACATCGGCCCGCCCACACAGGGCCGCGGCGACGTCGAGCAACGCAACGGACTTGCCGACCCGTCGGGGTCCCGTGAGGATCACCAGTCGGTCATCCAGGGGCGCCGAAGCGACATCCGCCAGGACGATCGCCCGGTAGCCGAGGTCATGACGGGCACGATCGGCCAACAACCGGTCACCAGCCACCCAGGCAACTGGATCGGTCCCGCGGGACGCGGCGCGCCACCAAGGATTCGCATCCGTCAGTGCCCGCCGGAGTTCATCATCTCGCATTCCGTCAGCTTGGCCAGCAAAAGCAGGGGGGTTAGGCAATCGTGTGCCTACAAACATAGGGGGGTTTAGATACGTTGAACCGGCAGAGTGTGGGGGTCTGCCGGTGGACCCAACAGCCGCGCCGCGCGTGGACCGAATCCGCCGGGACACGCGCGGCACGGTCGCGTACACGACGCGCAGTTCGGCAGGTTCGTCGAGATCGAAGGTCGAACTCGGACCGGACCATGAGAGATGCGTCGGGCAAGGTGACACGCCCGTGCCACTTCCCACCTGCGGTCTTCCAGTTCGAAGGCGGCGTTGCGGATCGTCACCACGACGGTTTTTCGACATCGGACATCTCTGCACCTCCTTGCATCGCGAGACTGCGTGGCGCGCCGTCGGCGTGGCCGACTCGTTGCGAGACGACCTTCACCCGCACGCCGCCGGCGAGCGCAGCCGTCGCGTAGCTGTGGCGCGGATCGTGGCTATCCCGATGTCGGGATCAGCACGATAGGGCGGTGGATCGTCCCGTAGTTGGTGCGCGTGACCACGGCAGCGCCCCGTCTTGGCGTCGCGGTCGGCGCAGACGAACGATCCACAAGCACCTTCCGCCTGCGATCGATTCAGGTCGGGCAGAAGATGAACCTGCGCACAGCGTTCCGTCATCGACGTGTCCGTGAGCCTGCGAGACTCGTCGTCGCTGTCTTGACAGCGTCCGCAGTGTCGTCGAGAGTACGGCGATGCGCAACGACGAGGTGCCGCGACTCTCGAGACGGGGCGCAGAGGACCAACGACACTAAAGCGGAGGTCGTCGCTGCGGCGTGGGCGCTCGCACTAGAACTCGGCGTCGTCGGGTTCACGATGCGCGAGCTTGGTACTCGGATGGGGATGACGGGCCCGGCGCTCTATCAGTACTTTCCGAACAAGCTGGCGATTGTCGACGCGCTCTTTGTCGACGGCTTCACCCAGCTAAATGATGCGCTCGATGAACTCAATCGTGTCGGCGATGCCGACGAGTCGTTCCGGCTGGGGTGCGCGTATTTGTCGACTTCTGCGTCGAGCAGCCGGTCAGATTTCAGCTCCTTTTCCAGCGGCCGATCCCACAATTCACCCCGAGTGATCGGTCGATGGCGGAGTCAATCCGGACTGTCGGCTTCATGACGGATGGGCTGCGCCGCCTCGGTGTCGCCTCGCAAGCGGCGCTGGACACGTGGGCAGCGAGTGACGCGACGCGTCATCGCTGCGCATGAGCTGGTGATCCGCAACCGCCTGCAGGACCTCAGCAGTCTGGTCGCCGAGCTACATCAGGCGGTCAGCGAACCGTTGCTGCAGACCCCGGTCTTCGTACGAACCGAACGAGAAAAAACACTCGCCATCGCCGAGCTGGTGCGAATCCCCGAACACGACACACACGCTGAGTTTCTCGGCCGCGCCGGCAGCTGCTGGACGCAGCGTTCACACGTCTGCAAGTCCACTTCCACCTTGGCCTCGGGAGCGTTGTACCCTTCACCCCGACAGTGAGTTGCGGACCGAGACCGCCTGGCCAGTCACGGCGTCATTGCCGTCCCGCTCACCAACCCTCCCAAGGAGATCCCTTGACCCTCGTCCACAAAGCCGTCACATTTGACTGCGCCGATGCCACCGTCATCAGCCAGTTCTGGTCAGCCGTTCTGAACCGGCCAATCGACACCGAGCCGATGCCGCCATCGCCATTCTTTGCCTCGATCGGCCTCGCCGATTCGTTGCGTGTCGCGTACATGTTCATTCAGGTGCCCGAGGGCAAGACCGTGAAGAACCGGGTGCACCTCGACCTCGATGCCGACGACGTCTCCGCCGAAGTCGCTCGAGCGATAACGCTCGGCGCAACACAGATTCACAACAAAGACGAGTACGGCATGCACTGGACGACCCTGGCCGACCCCGAGGGCAACGAGTTCTGCATCGGCACCCCACACCACTGACCGAGTTCGTGCGGAAGCCGGCAACGACGCCGAACCACGGCCATCCTCGACGGCACCTTGGCTTCGGCGCCCAGAGTCGACGCTGGCGACCGAGCAGGGCCTCCCCACTTCGGCGCTCATAGAGTGCACCCCACCGTCGGCGTCGCGGACCGTTGGCTCGTCGCAGTGCGCTGCCCGGATCCGACGTTGAGCGACGAAACACTCAGACTTGCCCGCGGTCCTTCGATGACCTGGACTGCACTCGCGAGGCCGGCACCGATCTTCCATTCGGTCCAGCACGACGGTTCCGTCCAGCTGGACCACCAATGCCGGACGGGCAGTCATCGATCGCCAACGGAAACGCCTCGAACCCGGTGCGTGCATCAGCCTCGCAAAATACAGGCTCTCGAACTCGATCGAGCAGTGCGCTCGCGCCGAACCCACCTCTGGCCGATGCTTGGCAACGGCAGACAACAACCTGACCCTGATTCCCGGCATTTCTCGGATTGCTCTACGGCTTCGCGATCGGCAGCGTCCCGCTCGTTGCAATGACCGTTCCGGCGGCGCTCGTGTCCGCGCTCGTCCTGGGCTCGCGATGCGAACGCCAGATCCGAGCACGCCGAACCTTCGACGCGGCCGGACACCTTGGGTCCTTTCCGACGTCGCGACCGAACCGCACCGTGGCATCGGTGACGCATTCATGCGAGAAGTGGCGCGATGCGCCGACCAAGCATCTGCGACGGTCGTGTTGGAAGTCGCCGACATCAACGAGGTCGCCAGGCGGCTGTACCTCAAGCACGGATTCCGCACCTTCCGTCAACGAGCCGACCGAGTCCTCATGCGCCGCGCCGTCGATCCCACGTAAGTTGACGTCCGTTGGCGGCAACCCCGCACGCCCGCGTTCCGTCGTATCGAATGCAGCACTCCTCGGCTATCAGCTCGCCACAGTCAAGGGCATATGGCTCGACTTGGCGACGAAGCGTCGCAACTCAGCCAGGGCGATTCGGCGTGAGCGTCCGATGTGAATCGACGTCACCTCGCCTCGATCGAGAAGGTGGTACACAGCGCCTCGACTGATGGCGAGGAAGTCCGCTGCAGCCTCAATCGTCAGCGGGCGACACCCGTCGCTGGCGAGCGTGGCGTCTTCGTCGTTTGTCAGTGGCCACCAGAAACTGCCCACTGGTGGCCAACGGATCCTTTGCCATAGTGAACGCTCACCGTGAGTGCTTCGGGGTCGCCTGCGTCGTGATCGCTGCGTATCGGGGGGAGGTCGGTGACGTTTTTGCCGGCCAGGCTCGACGGGTACAACCGTGCGCCGTGTGGGGGCCGAAGTCGATCATCCGTTTTGGGTTTGCACGGTGATAGTGCGTGTCGAAGTGTGCGGTTCGTCGGGATGGTTCCGACCAACTCAGGCGGGAGCCGTCGAGTCCGACCGTCAGCGCGGGAGAGGACGTGATGTCTCTGTGACGATGATCGGTGGCAGCATGATCTGTGTGAACGTGGCGCCGGTTCGAGAAGTGGCCGGTGCAGACCGTTTGGGTCAGGCGGACAAGCGGGCGCGACGGTGGGTAGCGGTCCTGGTCACTGCGACGGTGGCTGGAGCGCTGCTTGGTCCGCTTGATCTCGCAGGCCAGGTGCATTCCCCGTATCCCTATGCAAACGTGTTCAACTCGCCGGCCGTCTGGGCGGCGGCTGCTTTCGTGTTCGGTCGGTGGGCCACCGACATCGTCCCAGCAGTCGGTGGAGCGGTCGTCGTCATGGTGGTCGGGGTCGAGACGTACTACGCCACCGATGTCCTCGTGCGTGGTGCCAATGCGTCCAACCTGTGGTCAACAGTAGCCCTCGTCTGGCTCGTGTTGGGCGTGGGTGCCGGGGTGAGCTTCGGCGCTGCGGGTGCGCTGTCGGCTCGCACCGGAACGTGGGCCGGATCTGCGGCGTCCGCAACCCTGCCCGCTGTATTCGTCTCCGAGGCCGCGCACGAGGCTATTACCTCCGGGGATGTCGGCTGGATCGTCCTCATGATCGTCATCGCGGCGTTGACGACGCTGTGGCTGCTTCGGCGGGCGGACCGCACTTCAGTCCAGCGGACGACGCTGTGTCTCGCAGCATGGAGCGCGCTGGGCTTCGTTGCCTACCTGCCGTTCGGCTGATCTGTCGACCGGGGCGAGACCCGATGCGCGTTCTTGTTCGTCACGTTCGGCGAGTCTGATCCGAATCGGCAGCGGGGCGGGTCATTGAGAGCTGGTGGTGAGTGGTCCAAACACGTCGGCGATCTGGTGGCCGGCTTCGAGCGGGTGCCGTAGTGGGCGGTCGAGGCGGACTTCGTAGACGTTGTGGCGGCCGATTCGGGCGCGCAGCACGTAACCGGCGTCGACGAGGTCTTGGACGATGCCGTGGACTGCCCGTTCGCCGATACCGACCAGCCGGGCGATCTCGGCCAACCGAACCTCAGGGTTCTGCGCGATGCACACCAACACATGTGCGTGGTTCGTCAGGAACGTCCACGATGGAACGGTCGCCGGGGTCGAGACAAGCTGCTTCACCACCGGACGAACGCTACCACCAGAACTCTGCCTCATTTGACACGGTACTTGAACCATGGTTTATTGGCCATGGTCCTCAATCGGAAGGTCTGGGGATGTTCGTACAAGGTGTGTCACTCGATCTCGACTCGGTCGCCGACGCGGACGATGTCGCCTCAGTGCTACGAGGGTTGACTGCGGATGGCCCATTCGCAGTTTCCTGCGTCGACCGCGACGGTGATCGGCATCGCTGCGTGTTCGATCTGAGGCGTGCCGATCTGGTGGTCGGCTACCGCAGTGTGATCGAGCTCCAGCTGCGCATCGACCGCAAGTTCGACATCATCAGCGTCGAGCGCCACCGCTCGTCATCTCCTCACTCAAAGACAGGATCTCGTGATGTCAACTGCTACGTCTCGCCCGACCGTGACGGTGATCCCCGGCGACGGGATCGGCCCCGAATGTGTCAACGCCGCCGTCGACATCATCAGCGAATGTGTTCCGGAACAACGTACGATTCGCTTGATCGACGATCTGGTTGATCATCTGTTCGGTGACGGGTTGGTGGAGGAAGAACAGGCTGAATAACACGGGTCCGTTGAGGAGGGCGAGATCGTCAGCCGACACTTCGACGTTGAAGGTTTCGAGGAGTCGGTTGAGGGCTGCGTGTCGGTCGAGCATTATGTGGCGTAGCGCTGCTGCGCTGGATTGGTCGTGGAACGCGTGAGCGGCCAACGTCACGATTGCGACAGCGCGAGCTGGTTCGGAATTGCCATCGCGCAGGCTCGTCAACCATCCTCGAAGGGTCTCGGTGATCGATGTCGCCGGCTCGGGATACCCGCCTTCGAACCCGTCGAGGATTGCGTCTGCGATCAGCCGCTCCAGTGTCTCCCAGTGGCTGTACAGGGTCTGGCGTGACACACCGGCTTGAACAGCGATCTTGCTGAACGACAGCTGCGACGGGCCGCCATCGCCGAGCAGCGTGAGGGCCGTTCGAAGAACTTCGGCCCGGGTTCGGGCGATCCGGGGATCCACGCGTCCAGTTCTCACGCGCTGGGGAACGCTCGACGGAATCGGGATTGTTGATAGCGGAACGCCAGGAACACTGTGCCTGCGGCCACGATCAGGCCAACGGTGACGCCCACCGCCATTGCTGTGTTGAGGCCACCGGTGACGGCCAATCCGGCGGCCGCCCCTGCGAGTACTGCGTTGACGGTCGCGATCATCATCGCGGTGGTCAAGAATGGGGCCAACTTCGTGTGAGCGAGGGCGACCTCGGTCGTGTCGCGCCCAGCGACATGGCCCGCCCCGGGAAAGAACTGGGCAGCATCGGCCGTGAGCGTCGTGTAGTAGGACCGGATCGTGTTCACCCGTTCCGCAGCAACGATCGCCTGAATACTCGTGTCGACCAGGCGGGCAATCGTGAACCATCCGAGGATCAGCACGGCCGGGAACGCAGCAGCGACGAACGGGCCGAACCCGGCTGTCCCGGTCAGGAACCCGACAGCGATCAACGTCGACGATAACGCCGTCATGTACAGCGATGCCCTCCCTGCTGCTTCGCCGATGGTCGCGCCAGCGATGCCCTGCTGCACCGAGTGCTCGGTCACCAACGCCATCAACAGACCACTGCGGTCGTCAGACATAACGCCCGGCCTCGCTGCGGGCCGGTACCAACTCGACCATCAACTTCGGTTCCAGCCAGACGTCCATCAGGCCGGCCCAACGCCAGTCCGACGGCCGGTCAACGCGAGCGCACATCTTCTCAAGCTCACCTGGAGTCTTGTCGAGCACGATGTTCACATGCGACCCGGCGCCTATCGAACGCCCTCCTGGCACCGGTGAGAACTGTGGACGAGTCAACCCGGCCATTGGAACGAGTTCGACATCGCGGGGGTAGAACTCGACGAACTCGTCACCCCACCCGGTCCGTTGCGAATCGAGAAAGCAGACATAGCCGCCCTCGTGGGGCGGAAACGGCACTACCTCCCCACCGACGAGCTCGGCAAGCGTCGTGGCTGCCGTGTACGGGTCGTCCGCGTAGAGCGACGTATGGCCAATTCTGGCGGTGGCCGTGGTCATGGCTGTGCGCCGACCGTCAGGACGAGTTTGCCGCCAGCGCGTCCACTCTCACTGAGCGCCAACGCCTCGGCTGCCTGGTCGAGCGCGAATGTCGCCGCGACCGGGATCCGCATCCTGCCCTCGACCCACAGATCGAACGCTTTGTTGACACCCTCAAGATGGCGGTCACCCGGATCTTCACCGCTGAACCGCACCCCATACGAAGGCGCCGACATGTCCGCGATCGTGATCACCTTCCCGGCGTCACCCGCAATCGCAACCAATTCCGCCACGTTGCCTTTGCCGGCGCAATCCAACAATGCGTCCACACCGTTGGGCGCGACGGCAGCAACCCGGCCGACCACACCATCGCCGTACTTGACCGCAGTCGCGCCGATGCTGCGCATCCAATCGAAACTCTGCCGGCTCACGATGCCGATCACCGTTGCGCCCCACGCGATCGCGAACTGTGCGGCCGCAGAACCAGCCGGACCCCCCGCACCATTGATCACAACAACATCACCCGCTGACACACCAAGCTGCAACATCGTCCGATACCCGACCTCGGCCGCCACCGGAAACGCAGCTGCGTCCACGAATGACAAACCTTCCGGCTTCGCAAACACCGTCTCGACAGCAGCAATCGCCGATGTGGCATACCCGCCGGTCACGATCGCCACCACGTCGTCACCGATCAGGACCCCTTCGACACCGGCACCGATCGCATCGACAACACCCGCAACCTCCGAGCCCGGCACATACGGAAACGTCGAAGGGAATACCGAACTCAACCACCCGTTGCGGATCTTGTAGTCGATCGGATTGACACCGGCCGCCCGTACCGCGACCCGAACCTCACCTGCACCAGGCATCCGATCATCGATCGTTCCCGTCCGCATCATCTCCGCTCCGCCGAACCCATCGACGAACACACTTTGCGCCACCACAACCTCCACAACATATTGGACGAGTTGTCCACAACGTGACGGTACCGCCTGGGCTACCTACGAGACAACCCGTCCAATAGAGTCTGCTGCGGGTTTGGTTGACATCTCATTTGTGGAGCGTTGCCCTGCGGAAGGATGGATGTTGTCACCGATCAGGGTTTCGCTGTGGAAGAACCGCCCTGTACCGGCCGTCGGCCTCGGCGGAGACTCTCGGCCACCAAGAGCACCCGAACGCACCCGGGTCGGTATTCGGCGCGAAGTGACTCGTACCAACTGCATTCGTCCACTTTGACATCGTGACACCACCGGGGCTGGGCCAGGGCAGCTCGGGCCGATGCCGAGGGCAGGACACTCGGCGGTTGCGCCTGATACGTCGTGCAGTCTGGGCAGCCTCCCTCGCACATTTTGCCGGCGGTTGCGCCGAGTCCGCCCACGACGTGGGTGACTTGGCTCAGTAGTCGCTCGGCCAGAGCATGGGTCCTCCGGTGGCCTCGTGGTGGGCACGGTAGCGCTCATGATGACCCGTGCGTGAGCGCGCATCTGTCGCTGATTCCTCACATCCCTTTCGTTGATGGGTCGTCTTATCGGGCGGAACGCCCGGACTCGACGGTTCAGTCCTCGGACTCGTCGTCCACCTCGTCGTTGGTGTCGGTCGTGACGTTCTCTTCGGGCGAGTCGTTGTTGTTGTCGTCGGTGTCAGTGGCGCAGTTGGCGAGGGCGGTCGTGAGGAGGAGTGTGGCAGCGATTCGATGGGTGGTCTTCATGGGGGTTGATCGTTTCGGTGGGTGGGGGTCAGTAGCGGAGGATGGCCGCGATGTGTTGGTGGTGTTGGAGGGTGCCGTTGTTGACGATGATGGTGTTGCCGCCGTGTTGGAGGACGGTTTCGATGGTGTCGTCGATGATGTCGTCGTTGACGTCGGGGTGGTGGGGGTCGGTGGCGGGGTGGAGTTGGTTGTTTCCGTCGATGCGGGCTGGGAGGGTGTAGTCGTTTTCGACGACGAGGGTGGCGATGCGTCCGTCGTGGGCGAGGGGCCAGATTTCGTGGATGCCTCCGGCGTAGCGGTTAGTGGACAGGGCTTGGTCGAGCTGGTTCATGGCGCGTGTTGCGTCGGTTCGGAGCCAGTCGGTGACGATTGGCCAGGCGGCGTTGTGGAGATCGGTGGCGGTGGTTCGGTCGTGGTTGCCGGGGATGACTCCGATCGAGTCGGTGAGGTTGGGGGCGAGTTTGCGGACGGAGCGTTGGACGCCGGCGATGACGGTTGGCAGTGGGTGTGTGGTGTGTTCGCTGCGGAGGCGTTGGTCGACAACGCGGGCCCAGGTGGTGGGTGTGTGTTCGTCGGTGCGGGTGAGCGGCCAGGTGTTGTCGCGTTGTTCGACGAGTCGTTGGCGGTCGCCGATGAACAGACGGCTGGCTTGTTCGCTGATGGTGATGACGCGGTAGAGGGCGGTGCGGTTGAGGTCGGCGACGAGGTCGCGGGTGGTGAAGGTGTCGTCGATGGTGACGCGTTCGTCGATGGCGCGCCCGAGGCGGACGGCGGCGGTGTGTTCGGGGGAGACGAACAGGGCGAGGGCTCGGGTGG
The DNA here is from genome assembly GCA_031408175.1 of Ilumatobacteraceae bacterium. Lineage (GTDB taxonomy): Bacteria > Actinomycetota > Acidimicrobiia > Acidimicrobiales > Ilumatobacteraceae > JAENVT01. The sequence goes on along the minus strand of JANOJI010000264.1, from coordinate 6,668 downwards.
ATGGTTGGCCGACTTGGTCTCTGATGAGGTCGGTGAGTCGGGTGATCAGGTTGTGGCGGAGGGTGTCGCTGATGTCGCCGTCGAGGCGGTCGTCGGTGTGGCCGACGAGGCGCGAGGCGGTGTCGAGTTCGCTGGTGGTGAGGGGGGTGCCGGAGGTGGTGTTGATGAGCATGGTGATGCTCGGGTAGCTGCGTTGGCGTTGCAGTTCGTTGAGGGTTGCGCGGTTCATGTGGGCTTCTTTCAGGTTGCAGGGGAAGTCGGCTTGTTGGTTGCATCTGCCGTGACGGGCTCCCGGGAGACCGACGGACGTCGTCGGTCGATGAAGCGATGGGTGGCGGGGATGAGGATGGCGAGTGCGCTGATGCCGGCGATCAGGAAGCTGATGCCGATGTAGCGGTGTCCGTCGAGGATCACGACGACAGCTGCGCCGCCGGTGATCAGCGCTGTGGCGGACATTGCAACACCGATGCGTGCGGTGCGGGTGGTGTGCAGGCGGCTGGTGGCGTCGGCGGCGCGGGTGTGTGTGTGCGTGTGTGTTCGAGGGCGCGTTCGGCCCACGTGTACTCGGTGGCGAGTACGACTAAGCCGAGGAAGATGACGAGCATCCCGGGGCCGGGGAGCAACAGCATGGTCAGCCCGGCGCCGCAGAGCGTGAACCCTGCGCACATGACGAGCAGTCGTTTCGCGGTGGACGTGATCGTCCGCCTGCGGTGCACGGTCGTGGGGGGCGGGCATGGTGACCTTTCGAGGGACAGAGGTGTCCGTTCGAAGGTCTCTCCGCTCGTTGGAGCCGGGCTGCCGGGACCGATTGCGGTCCGTGGTGGCGGCAGTGCCGTGGTTGGGATACTCCCCTTCGCTGGCGATTGTAGCACCGCTGTACTGAACATGCAATGGTTGCCATGGCCTGTGGTGCGGTGTAGTGTGGTGTGTGAAGGGGAGTATCCCGAGTTCTTGTTGTCGTCATGACGGCCTATGGCCCGGCAGCGAGGGCCCGCATGGTGCGGGTCGGGAGAGACCTTCGGCCAGCTGCTCGACGACCGAAGGAACTTCCACTGTGCTCACCGCTACCCAGACTTCCGCTGTGTCGGCTGTTGTTCGGGACGCGCACCGCCTCACAAAGACGACCGTGTTGAACGTGTTGGCTGTCGAGCCGGCAATTGGTTTGACCGACACCGAAGCGGCAACGCGTCGGGCAACTGTTGGTGGCAACGTGTTGGCCGAGGCGGTGCGTGTTCCCGGTTGGCGACGTTTCGTCGGCCAGTTCCGGGACCTGTTGATCCTGATCCTGATCGGTGCTGCGGTAGTCGCGTTCGTGGTCTCGGGGGAGTTGAAGACACCGCTGGTGGTGCTAGTCGTCGTGCTGATCAACGCGGTGATCGGGTTCGTGCAGGAAAACCGCGCCGAACGATCCCTGGAGGCGTTGCGACGGATGCTGGTCGATCAGGCCCGCGTCCGCCGCAACGGCCGGACGGTCGTGGTGCCGGCATCGGAGTTGGTTCCGGGAGACATCGTTTTGCTCGAGGCCGGCGACCGGGTTCCCGCCGATGGCCGGCTGTTGGTGGCCAACAGCGTCGAGATCGACGAGGCCGTGCTGACCGGCGAAAGCCGACCCGCCGCCAAGGACACCGCCCCGATCGACGCCGATGTGGTCGCGGTCGGTGATCGTTCGTGCATCGCGCACATGAACACCGTCGTCACCCGCGGGCGGCTTGAGATGGTGGTGATCGCGACCGGGATGCACACCGAGATCGGTCGGATCGCCGGGCTGCTCGGCGCGACCGAGACCGAACGCACACCGTTGCAACGACAGTTGGACGGGTTGGCGCACAGTCTCGCCAAACTCGCTGCGGTGATCGTCGCGGCGGTGTTCGCGATCGGGTTGCTGCGCGGGCAATCGGTGAGCGAGGTGATGTTGACGGCGGTCGCGTTGGCGGTCGCCGCGATCCCCGAGGGTCTGCCCGCAGTCACGGTCGTGACGTTGGCGGTCGGTGTGTCGAAGATGGCGAAACGCAACGCGATCATCAAACGGCTGGCATCGGTCGAGACGTTGGGTTGCACGACGGTGATCGTTTCGGACAAGACCGGCACGCTCACCTTGAACGAGATGACTGCCGTCGAGGTCGTCTTCCAACTCCGATACCACAACGTGATCGGCGACGGCTACTCACCCAACGGGCAGATCGAACCGGTCGCCGGCGACGAACCCATCGCCCTCGACGCGGCGTTGATGGCGATGGCGTTGTGCAACGACGCGACCATCAGGCGTGACGAAGCCGACTGGCGCCTGATCGGCGACCCGACGGAAGGCGCGTTGGCCGTACTCGCCGCCAAAGGCGGCATCGACGTCACCGGACTACGAGCCGGTCACCCGCGCCTGGCCGAGTTGCCGTTCGACTCGGCCCACAAGTTCATGGTCACCGCCCATGCAATGGTCACTGTCGACGGTCGCGACGTCGTCCGCGTGTTCGTCAAGGGCGCACCCGACGTCCTTCTTGCCCGTACCGCAACGGTGATCGGCGAGGATGGCAGCGCCGAGCCGCTCACGTCGGTCGCCAAGGTCGTCGATGTAGCGATCGAGCAGATGGCCCACCGCGGGTTGCGGGTGCTCGCAGTTGCACACCGCGAGTTCGCCGCTGACGAGTTCGCCTTATACATCGACAGTGGAGATGCGGTGATCGACCTCGCCACGGACTTGACGCTGGTGGCGTTGGTCGGCATCGTCGACCCGCCACGAACCGAAGCACGCCAGGCAATCGCCGAGGCCCGCTCGGCTGGGATCGATGTCAAGATGATCACCGGCGATCACGCCGCGACCGCTGCGTCGATCGCGCGCCAACTCGGACTCACCGGACAGGTGATGACCGGCGCCGACCTCGACCGGCTTGACGACACCCAGCTCGCTGCACGGGTCGGTGAGGTGTCGGTGTTCGCACGGGTCGCTCCGGAACACAAGATCCGCCTTGTGACCGTCCTGCAAGCGCGAGGCGATGTTGTGGCGATGACCGGTGATGGGGTCAACGACGCCCCAGCGTTGAAGAAAGCCGACATCGGCATCGCGATGGGCATCACCGGTACCGACGTCACCAAGCAAGCCGCGACGATGGTCCTCACAGACGACAACTTCGCCACGATCGTCGACGCTGTCCGTCGTGGTCGGACTATCTACGACAACATCGTCAAGTTCGTCCGCTTCCAACTCGCTACGACGCTCGGCTTCGCCACGCTGTTCCTGCTCGCCGCACTGTTCGGTATTGCCGATGGGAAACCGTTCACCGCGATTGCGATCTTGTGGGTCAACATCGTCATGGACGGCCCACCCGCGATGGCGCTCGGACTCGACCCGACCGATCGGGACGTGATGCAACGCCGCCCGAGACCACCCACCGAACGGATCATCACCCGACGACGCTGGCATTCCATCGGGCTCTCCGCCGCAGTGATGGCCGCCGGCACCCTCGCCGTGCTCGCCCTCGCCCCAGGCTCCGAACCGGCCGCCGGAACAGCGACCGTCGCGGCGACGATGGCGTTCAACACGTTCGTGCTGTTCCAGTTTTTCAACCTGCTCAACAGCCGCAGCGAAACCCGAACCGTGTTCCACCGCGACAGCTTCACCAACCGCTGGCTGTGGGTCTCATTGACCGGCGTGATCCTGCTCCAGATCGCAGTCACCCACTTCGGGCCACTGCAACGCCTGTTCGACACCACCGGCATCACCGCCGCCAACTGGGCCGTGTGCGCGCTCGTCGCATCGTGCGTGCTGTGGATCGAAGAAACCCGCAAGCTCATTCACCGAACCCGTACCACCCAACACAAGGAGATCAACCCGTGAAGTGTCCCGCCTGCCCCACCACCTCGCTCGTGATGACCGACCGATCCGGCATCGAGATCGACTACTGCCCAGACTGCCGCGGCGTCTGGCTCGACCGCGGTGAACTCGACAAGATCATCGAACGCGCAACCCCCACCCCGCCAGCGCCTCAACTTGCGGCACCCTCACGCCCCTACCCGGCCGACGCGACGGCGACGCCCGCACGGCCTGTCCGCCAGGACCGTGATTTCCATGACGACGACTTCGACGACGACGATCGCCGCGGGCATCAACACGACTACACCAGTGACGGCCGCCCGATCGGCAAACGCCGCAAGAAAGGTCTGCTCGGTGACCTGTTCGACTTCTGACCACCGCTTGCACCGCTCGATCGGAGCATGTTGAAACGGCTCCTCGAACACTTCCGCTACGTGGTGGTGGTCGCCGTAGCCGGTCTGACCGTCACCATGGCGGTGACGTTCGGGTGGGCGATCGCGAAGACGATCCGGCTGATCGGCACGCTCCTCGATGGCGGCTGGCGCAGCGACCTGTCGATGGTCGACCTCCTCGAAGTCATCGACACCTACCTGCTTGCGATCGTACAACTCATCGTCGTCATCGGCATCTACGAACTGTTCATCGGCGCACTCGACGTCCCCGACTGGCTCAAGGCACGATCGCTCGAAGACCTCAAGAAATCGATCGTCGACGTACTCATCGTGTTCATCGGCGTCAAAGGAGTCGAACGCCTCGTCGCCATCCAAGAACCCATCGACGCCCTCACCTACACCGGCGCCGTCGCGATCTTGATCGCTGCGCTGTCGCTATTCAGACTGAAACCATCCCGCCACGAACCTGCGGCCCCGACCGCTTCCGGTCGCGACAGTGCCGACGCAGGCCCGCCACCGGCATCACGCCGCGTCACGCGGGAGGGCTGATGACCCTAGGTCCACGTCCGTTGGTGGCAACCCCGCCCGCCGCCCGTGATCCGTCGCATCGAACGCGGCACGCGGCGGTTGTCCGCTTGCCACAGTCGTGGGTATGTGCCCAGACTTGGCGACGAAGCGTCGCAACTCGGCCAGTGCGATCCTGCGTGAGCGTCCGATGTGAATCGAAACCACCTCGCCTCGATCGAGAAGGTGGTGCACCGCGCCTCGGCTGATGGCCAGGAAGTCCGCTGCAGCGTCAATCGTCAGCAGGCGACACCCATCGCTGGCGAGCGTGGCGTCTTGATCGTTGATGGTCACAACGGCCCCTCCTCGTTCACGTTCATCTCTGTGGTTCGCCCGGTGACCCCACCCCGTTGGACCGTCGCTCGCGACAACCATGTCGGTGACTTGACTGTCGCCCGGTAGGTTGCCGCACGTCTCCATGTCGTTCGTGGTCGACTGTCACGCCTGACCTGCGCGAAGGCCTTTGTGCGCCGACCAGAAGAGGGAGTGTTTGGCGACACCCCGAGTGGGCGTGAAACACTCCGCTGGCTTAGTTGTTGGAGGAGTGGCGACCGGTGACCCGCTTGCCGTTGCGGTAGCGGAGCTGGTGTCGGAGGGTGCCGTCGGCACGCCATTTCGACACGGCAGGGTTGCCATTGGCGGCGTCGCAGCGCTTGCCATCTCGGTAGTGCTCCTCGTAGTGCAGCGCGCCGTTGGCGAAGAATCCACGCACGGCAGGGTCGCGATCTGTCGGGTCCTGCAGCTGGCCGTGCTCGTAGAACATCTCGTATTTCACCTGGCCGTCGGAGCGAAATCGCCGATAGGCGGGATGGGTGCGCCCGGGGTTGTCGAGCAGGCCTGCAGTGAACCAGGCGACGTAGGACTCTGCGCCGTTGAACGATCTGCGGACGCGGCCGGTGAAGTCGGCCGGTATCTCGCTCTCATCGCCGACGTCGAGCGTCGAGATGACGCGAAACGACATCGAATTGGGCAACAATTCCACGACAAGGTATCGAACGAATTGACACCGAACTTGAGCTACAGCCTGACCTCGTACTGCACTTCCTGCAGCGGTTGGTCGAGAGAACCTGAGGCTTCGAACGCCGACTCCTGCCCGGTGAACTGCCAACCGGCGTTCTCGTAGAACGCCCGTGCACGCGGGTTGTCGCACAACACCCACAAGACGGCCGAGCTGAACCCCTCGTCGCGGAGGAACTCCTCGCACCGGCTCATCAGCGCACCGGCGCCGCCGCTGCCCCATGCGGTCGGGTGGAGGTAGAAGGCATACACCTCGCCACGACCTGCATCACTGACCTCGGCGGCCGCATCGGTACCGCTCTGATCGCACACCGGATCGACCCGTTCGGGCCCGGCGTGCCCGAAACCGACGACCCTGCCCTGGATCGTGACCACGAAGAGCCGGGACCCGGCGATCGATTGCCAGGTCCACGCCCGCCAGCGATCGCGGCGAGAGGTGGCGAACTCCTCGGAGTCGAGGTGTTCATCGGGCACCACACCGCGGTAGCCGGCGCGCCAGCCATCGATGTGCGCGGTGGCGATTGCGTCGGCATCGTCGATGGTGGCGTCGCGTACCTCGATCACCGCAGCGATCCGGTTAGACGGCGAGCAGGTCGCGGGCGCCAGTGTCGCTGGACGGGTGGCGCAACTTGCTCATCGCTCGCGCCTCGATCTGGCGGATTCGCTCACGGGTGAGGTTGAAGTGCTCGCCAACCTCCTCGAGCGTGCGCGGCTCGCCGCGATCGAGACCGAAGCGCAGTTTGAGGATTTCGCGTTCGCGCTCGTCGAGTGGCGCCAACAAGCGGGCGATCTCCTCGGGCAGCAGCGCGGTAGCAGCCACTTCGAACGGCGACTCGGCAGAACGGTCTTCGACCACGTCGCCGAGTTCGGCGTCGCCGTCCTCGCGCAAC
>JANOJI010000222.1:0-7657 GCA_031408175.1 Ilumatobacteraceae bacterium | reverse complement strand
GCCAACGACCGCGTGGTCGCCGATGTCTCCGATCAACTGGGTACGGGAATCCGTGTGCTCCGTGGTCCGCTTGCCCGCGATGGTCTGGCGCTGCAGGTCATCGACATGCCATCTGCGGCCCAGCGCCTCGCATGGCTGCATCAGGTGCTGCCGACACTTCCCGGTACCGGCATCATCTACTGCCTCACCGTCCGCGATGTCGAGCTGGTCGCGGCGTGGTTGCGCGGTCACGGCCACGAGGTGCTGCCGTACACCGGCGGCACGGATTCGGATCTTCGGCTCGATGCCGAGGCCGCGTTGCAACGCAACGAGGTGAAGGCCTTGATCGCCACCACGGCGCTGGGCATGGGCTACGACAAGCCCGACCTCGCGTTTGTTGTGCACTTTCAGGGGCCCGGCTCACCGGTCGGCTACTACCAACAGGTCGGTCGAGCGGGCCGACAGCTCACGACCTCCGTCGGGGTGCTGTTGCGGGGCGTCGAGGACAGCGACATTCAGGACTGGTTCATCTCGACTGCGTTTGCCGACGAGCAACACGTCGATGCGGTGCTCGCCGTGTTCGCATTCGCCGCCGGTCCCATGGCCGTCGCTCGGATTCTCGAGGAGGTCAACATGAAGCGTGGCGACCTCGAGCTGGTGCTGAAGCAACTCACCGTCGAGGGTGTGCTGCGACGGTTGTCGGGCTCCACGTACGAACGAACGCTGAAGCCATGGGTGTATCCAACTGAGCGAGTCGCCAACGTCACTGCAGATCGCCGGCGCGAGCAGGAACAGATGGGCGAGTACGCCGAGTTCTCGGGCTGCCGGATGGCGTTTCTCGCTGCAGTGCTCGACGACCCGTCGCCCGGCGATTGCGGGATCTGCGACAACTGCACGGGGGTCCATCATGTGGTCGACCTGGATGCTGCTTTGGTCGCGGAGGCGCAGCGGTACATCCGACGCGGCTACGTCGTGATCGAGCCTCGCAAGAAGCGAGGCGGCAAAAAGCTGGCCGACGAACTCCGTTGCGAGGAGGGTCGCGCCCTGTGCATGTGGAACGACGCAGGCTGGGGCACGCTCGTTGCCACCGGCCGGCGCGAGGAGCGGTTCGACGATCGTCTCGTCAATGCTCTTGCTGAGATGGTGGCCGATTGGGCGCCGTCTCCGCAGCCGACATGGGTCACGTATGTTCCGTCGTTACGCATGCCCGGTCTCGTCCCCGACCTCGCCCAGCGCATCGCTGTGGCACTCGGGCTTCCACTCGTCCCGCTGTTGGAGAGGACTCGTGCCGCGCCACCGCAGAAGCACATGAGAAACACCGCCCATCAGGAATCGAACGTGCTCGACGCGTTTCGATTGGTCGGCGCTCCGCTACCCGAGCCGGTCTTGCTTGTCGACGATGTGGTCGACTCGAGGTGGACAGTGACCGAGATCGGGGTCCTGTTGCGAGAAGCCGGTTCGGGCCAGGTCGTACCTCTTGCCCTCGCATCGATGATGGGGCGAGACTCGTAGCCGTGACAGAAGCGTCGCTGGCAGCGCTGTTGCTGACGAATCGCCTGGTCGACGTGGGCGCTAAGCCGCTGTCGTCCAGCGAATTCTGGACACTCGGTCGCGCCGTCGAAGACCTGTCGCAGCTGGTCGGCGCGTCAGTTGCGTCCATCTCCGAGGTGTCGGAATTGTCCGCGGATGGGGCGGAGCGCGTCTCCCAACTCCTCAGTGCCGGAACAGCGTTCTCGTTCGAGCGCGAGAGGTTGGAGGAGGAGGGCGTTCAGCTCGTCTCGGCACTCGATGGCGCGTTCCCTGCACGACTACGCCAACGACTCGGCGATTCCTGTCCGGCGTTTCTACTCGTAGCCGGTCCGATCGACTTCCTCGCGGTCTCAGCGGTCGGAGTTGTCGGTTCGCGAGATGCGTCGGAGCAGTCCTCGTCGGTTGCGGCATCGGCCGCAACGGAGGCGGTCCGCTCCGGACGGGCAGTGGTGAGTGGACTCGCGCGTGGCATCGATCAAGCAGCGATCGCTGCCGCGCTCGACGCTGGAGCGCCGGTCGTCGGATTCCCGGCCGAAGGTCTGCGGGTTGTCGCTCGCAGTGCCGAGATCCGTCGGCGAGTGCATGCTGGCGAACTGTGCATGGCGAGCCCCTACGGACCTTCCACGCGATTCACGGCCGGCAACGCCATGGGTCGCAACAAACTCATCTACGGCCATGCCGACATCACGCTCGTCATCTGTTCCGATCTCGGATCAGGTGGCACATGGGAAGGGGCTCGTGAAGCGATGCGACGCAGCTTCGGCCGAGTAGCCGTGTGGATGGGCGAGGGCACTGGTCCCGGGAACGCGAAGCTGGTCGAGTCGGGCGGCGCACCGATCACCGAGGTCCACGATCTCCTCACCATCGAGGCCGTCGCTGCGCCACCGAAGCAGACCTCGTTGTTCGAGTAGTGCGAGCCCGGTCGCGTCTTGACAGACCTGGCCGGTGTGGGACGGAAACCGCTCTGAGTAGTGCTCCACCTAACGGCTGGTTCGCCACCGGTTCGGACTTCACCGGAGTCACACCGACCCGAGTGTTCGACACTCGGGTCGGTGAGAGCCCCAACGCAGTCCGCAACGTTGCGAAGGCGAAGGTCGGCGGCAATGTCATCCTCGAGGTACAGGTGACCGACCTCGCCGGGCGAGTGCCCGCTACCGGCGTCAGCGCGGTGTCGCTGAACATCGCAGTCACCAATCCCGACGGCGACGGCTTCGTCGCGGTGTACCCTTGCGGCGATCTCAACCTCGTGTCCAGCGTCAACTACACCGCTGGTGCGACCGTCTCCAACGCCGTCCTCGTGCCCGTGTCGGCAACCGGAACCGTGTGCTTCTACAGCATGGTGCCGACCGACCTTGTGGTAGATCTGAACGGTTGGTTCAGCAGGCTGCAGCCAATCTGATCGAGAGTTCGTCAAGGGGTTCAGCCGCGATCGCGCAGCTGCAACTCCTCGACGAACGACTCGTTCAGGAAGTGGGCGTCGGGCCATGTCGTGGCGAGCAGCGCTTTGGCATCGGCAAACGAGCGACCGTGCCGCATCATGTGCGCGGCCAACATCAACCCGGTGCGGCTGCGACCGCCGTTGCAATGCACGAGCACCTGTCGACCCTCCGCGAGCAACGCCTCGATCGAATCGAGCAGATCGTCGACCACAGTTGCCAGCGCCGGATTGTGGTCCCCGTCCTTGTCGATCAGGTAGGCCTCACGTCGAATCGGCCGGCGCATCGTCCGATCGATGCGGCACAGCGAGACGACGGCCCAATCGTCGGGCACGGTGCGAGCCCCGCTGCGATTGCTGGCCCACAGTCGCGGCAGGACCTCGCGAGGCTTCATCGGTGCCTCGTCGTCGAGGTTGTCGTACGACGGGTGGCCCACCAGCGACAGTGCCAGCCTCTGGAGCGAGAGATGGTCGTAGTGGTGGATCGTGCCATCGGCATCGGTCACCTGACCGTGAAGGTACGTCACCCACCGCGACGGGATGGTCTGGATTCCGAACGTGGCGCCGGCCAACGCCCCGGCGACCGCGGCCACCGAGTCGGTGTCTTTGCCCAGATTGATCAGCGCAGTCACCACCTCGGCGAACGAGTCGTACCTCCGCAGCGCCCACACGGCCTGGGCGAGCGCTCCCATGGCGGATCCGTTGCCAGGCCCACCGGACGTCGGCGTCCATGATGGCGCCAGCAACGGCTCGTACACCGCACGCATGTCGTCGGGCAGCATCTCGATGACATCGTCGATGGCGTCGATCGGATCATCGCCCTCCAACGCAACGCGCACGAGTTCGTGCTGCATCGCCACCGCCCACAGGCACAGCGGATCGGCATGCGTCACGGCCGACAACTTCAATGCCGCATCGATGGTCGCAGCTCTGCCGTGGGATGCGAAGAACACCGCGCCAGCGGCGGCACGCATGATCGAGCCGTTGCCGGCCGTGTTGTGCCCATTGCGAGCCAGCATCACCTCGCGCGCTGCGTCGGGTGCGTGGAGCCGGGATTCGAGCACCTCGCGCGTGAGGTTGCCGACATCCTTGGCAGATCGACCCCAGGCACGGAAGCGGGTGAGTTGATCGTCGACATCGATGCCGTTGCGCTCGAGGAGACTCTCGGCGACGACGACGCCCATCTCGGTGTCGTCGGTGAACTGCCCGGGGCCCCAGATGTGATTGCCGACCATCTCGCCGATGCCGCCGTGCACGGCTGTCGGGAACCTTGCTGAGTACTCGCCCGGCTCGCCGAATTCGAACGGCGCACCCAGCGCATCACCCACCGCAGATCCGACGATGCACCCAATCGCTCGCTGTCGACCAGGCGTCGAATTCAAGCCACTCATCTCCGCCGCTCCTTCCAACTCGCTGTACCCCGAACTGTCGACGCTGAGACCATTCCTACGTGCCCCAGAACGGGTCGATCAAGCCGACGCTGCGGAAGTAGTCCTTGGCCTCTGCTGGTTCGCGGCGAACGTATCCGCGTTCCAACCTTCCCTCGTACCATCGACTGGCGAAGTGCCACAACGTCACGACATCTATCACGTAGCCACGAGTATTGCCGGTGGCCGTCAGCCAAGAGTCGACACACCGCTCGCTGCAGAACAACCGTTGGTTGCCGCAGGCGTGCACCACGTCGTCCCACACATGCGCGGCCGGCACCAGGAAATGGGCGACCCAGTCGCTCACCGGAGGCTCGTGACGATTGACGACCCACGCCTGCGGTCGGTCGCAGCCGGGCACTGTGTGGCAACCAGCACGTCGGGCTCGTCGGTCAGCAGGTGGGGGAGCGCGAACGAATCCCAGCAGCACCCGCCCCACCACAGCGTGTCGCGTCCCATCACCGAGAACCCGAGGTTGATCGATGCGAACGGATGCGCCATCACGATCTCGCCGGCAGCGTCGAGGGCGACATGGCGTTGCTTGGCGAGCTCTTGGAGACCATTGGCCACTTCGGCGTTGGTTGAGTGGAGTGTGGTCGCCATGTCGTCGGTGGGTGGCACCCGCCCGATCCGCCGGAAGTTGTCGTAGACGAGCAGGCGCAGATCCTCGAGGTCCATTGCGACACTCTACGAAACGGCGCTGGTCGTTACGCTCGGCTCGTCATCCACGAAGGAGAGTCGCATGAGCCTGCTCGAACTTGGTCCCGACGAGTTGTTATCCACCACACGGGCGGTGCGCAAACGCCTCGACTTCACCAAGCCGGTGCCCGACGACCTGGTTCGCGAATGCGTAGCGATGGCATTGCAGGCACCGTCGGGCAGCAACGAGATCGCGATGCGGTTCGTGGTGGTCCGCAACCCCGCGACGATCGCCGCCATCGCCAACGTGTATGCGCAGTGCTGGCAGATCTACACGACCTTGCCTCAGTTCGCCGGGGCCATCAAGCGCGACGATGCCGAGTTGCAGTCACAACAGGACCGCGTCGTCGACTCAGCCACCTACCTCTCGCAGCACATGGGCGAGTGCCCGGTACTGGTTCTGGGGTGCACGACGTCGCGCCGCGTCGACGGCGTGCCGGCGGCACAATCGGCATCGGCACTCGGCAACATCCTGCCGGCGATGTGGAGCTTCATGCTGGCCGCACGGGCCCGCGGGTTGGGCACGGCGTGGACCACCATCCACTTGATGATGGAGCAGGCCGTCGCCGACATCGTCGACATCTCGTTCGACACCATGCAGCAGGTGTGCCTCAGCCCGCTCGCGTTCACCAAGGGAACCTCGTTCAAGCCGGCGATTCGGCCTGATCCCGACACGGTGATCGACTGGCGCTGACGTTTCTTGCAGGTTTCCCCCGCCCGATGTCGGGCACCAGGCGCTGCTCCGTCCGGCGCTTGACGACTCCGGCCCCTATGCGGGGCGCCAGTCATCAAACGCAATGATCACGCAGGCGCGCTTGACGACTCCGGCCCCTATGCGGGGCGCCAGTCATCAAACGCCGTGGAGCAGCTGCACAGAGCACCGAACCACCGCCTAGACGCACAATCCGTCGGTGGTGACACCGCGGCGGCACAACACGCGCCGAGTGGCTTGGCTCGTGATCGACCCATCGGGTTGCGGGCCGACGGCGACGACCTGGTACATCGCCCCGGCGCCCGAGTCGTCACAGAACTGCCGCAGTTCGATGTAGAAGGGACTGTTGAAGCCGGTGAAGCCGATGAACGTGCGTGCCAGCGAGGCACATTCGCCTTCGCCGTCATCGGCCAGCAACGCTTGGGCAAGGGCTTCGACATCCGGCGTCTGTCCGCCTGCCCATTGGGGTTCCAGATCACGAATCTGCTGGGTCACGTCCTCGGCCACCGGGCTCGGTATCGCCCACTGTGGCGGCTGGCTCCACTGACCTATGGCAGCGACTGGGCCGTCGACTGGCATCAGCAACATCCCGCCCGTTTCGGTGTCTATCAGCGCGCCCGTCGTTGGCCCGTGCCCGGTGGCGACCAGATAGTCACCTCGATCAACGATCTCACTGACAACTGTCGGGCCGGCCGGCAGTGTGAATTCGCGTCGGTTGGCTCCGTCGGTGGCGGCGATCACCAGCTGTTGGGTCGCGTTCTGATCGTTGGGGGTGAGTACGGGTGTTGCCTGCTCGTCGGAGGTGAGCACATGTGTTGCCCACGTGAGCCTGGCTCCGTCAGCGGCGATCGCCAGTGCCGTCGGTGCGGCGGGGTCCTGGACATACTCGGTGGCCAGCCCGACCTGCGGGAAGTTGATGGGGTCGAGGTTGCCGTCGAGGTCGACGCTCCACGGTTCGACAAGAGCCTCCGACGACGAGATTCCGGCGAGGATTCCGCCGCCGTATGTGAGGTTCACGGCTGTCTCCCAGCCGCCGACATCGGTGATCTTGTGGCGGTCGCCGGTGTCGAGGTCGAGCGAATACAGCTCGTCGAGCTGTCCGAACTGGCCGGCCCCGGCGCGAAACAGATTGACGTTGTAGAACAGGGTGGCGCGACCATCGACGACCCCGGCATCGTGCAGTTGCAGGTACGTCCCGGCATCGGGGGTCAGCACCACTTCGTCGCTGCCGTCGTTGCCGATGCGACGGATGGGAACCGGGACTGCTTGATTCTCGAAGTCGCGGGAGTTCACCACCAACCATCCGTCGCCCCGGGGGTCGGCGACGACATCGGCGAACACGTCGGCACTGATGATCTGATCGCCGCTGCCCGTCAGCAAATGCAGACCGTCCTCGCTCGCGACGGCAACCTCGATGCCGTCGGGGATCGCCCAGATCGCTGCGACCCTCGCCGGCATGGTGGTGGTCGTCGTTATCTGCGGAGTCGTGGTGGTGCTGGCAGGTGGCAGCGTCGTCGCCGGGGCACTCGTGTCGATTGGCGCGGTGTCAACCGGTTGCGTCGAGACGGTGTCCGACTTGTCACCGCACGAGACTGCGAGCAGGGCCAGCGTGGCGACGAGTACGAGGTTGCGTGCGGCGGCGGTGTGGGTGGCGTTGATGAGCAGAGTATTACCGGATCGACGGCGTTACATCGGCAGTTTCACCACGGCATCGCCGAGGCGTTCGATGTCGGTGCGATCGCAGTAGATCTGTGCCGAAACGCGCGTGGTCAGCTCATCGACGCCGACGTACAGCGGAACTTCGATCCCTTCGGCCTCCAGCTCGGCCCGCACTCGTTCAGCCTCGGCGCTGCTCGAGCCGAGGTGGGCCGGCAG
>JANOJI010000182.1:0-25248 GCA_031408175.1 Ilumatobacteraceae bacterium | reverse complement strand
CCTGAACAATCGCGGCATCCACGCCGGCGGTGATGATGGCGCGCAGATGTTCCTCAGCGGCGGCCAGTTCGTTCTCGAAGACCAGCGTGTTGAAAGTGACGTAACCCTTCACCCCGCGCCGATGCAGAAACTCCATCAGCTTCGGCAGATCGGCGACGGTGAAATTGTTCGCCCGCATCCGCGCGTTGAACTTCTCCAGGCCGAAATAGATCGCATCCGCGCCGTTCTCGACGGCGGCCTTGGCACAATCCCAATCGCCGGCGGGCGCGAGCAGTTCCGGCAAATGCGGAGCGCTTCCGCCGTCGCTTCGTTTTGGCGCGACACGGAACGCGGAGCGCGGAATTTATTCCGCGCCCGGTACGCCGTTTTGAACGGTGAACAAATCAGCCACGAAATCAGCCTACCAGTCTGGCGCCGGAGAAACAAAACCTCTTTCCAATGCTCGCGGGCGCGGACGAAATCCGACTCCCGAACGCCAACTTGATGAAAGTGCCAAGGATGAATTCATTCAAGCTATTTGGCAGATCGCCGATGAATCCCTTCATGAATCTAAGTGCAGGAGGGCGGAGTGGCGACATCCTCGGGAGCGGGCAACCGGGCGCTGTCGACCTGCCATCGGCGGGCGGATGGGCGGGCCGCGCGGCACGCCCCGGACAATCGCAGAACGCGATGGGAACATGGGCCGGCCCGCGGAAACGCGGCTTGGCCTTGATGGTCGCATTCGTCGTCGGGTGGGGAACCTGGTCTGCCCTCGCGGTGAGCGATGCCCGCGATTATGCGGTACTGGTCAGCGCCCGGGGGCAGACCCAACCGGCCCAAATCATCCTGAGTTGGCCCCAGGACACGTTCGCGGAACCGACCAGCTATCAGGTTTCGCGCAAAGCGCCGGCCGACACGAACTGGACGCTGCTGGCAACGCTGTCCGGCGCGGCGACGAACTTCGTGGATACCGACGTGGCGCTGAACGGCGAATATGAATACGAGATTCACAAGAGCGCGCTCGGGTACGCCGGTTATGGCTACGTACTGGCCGGCCTCGAAGCGCCGCTGGTCGAATCTCGTGGCGCGGTGATCCTGATCGTTGACCGCAACTTCGCGACGGACTTGGCGGCGGAGTTGGCCCGCCTGGAACAGGACCTGGCGGGCGATGGCTGGGCGGTACTCCGTCACGACGTCAGCCGCTCGGACAGTCCCGCGAGCGTCAAGGCGCTCATCCTCGCCGATTACACGGCCGCACCCGCGCTCGTCCGTTCGGTATTCCTGTTCGGTCACGTGCCGGTGCCCTACTCCGGCGACCTCGCACCCGACGGGCACCCGGATCATCGCGGGGCGTGGCCGGCGGACGTGTATTACGGCGACATGGACGGCGTGTGGACCGACACTTCCGTCAACGACTCGGTCGCCAGCGACCCGCGCAATGTGAATGTGCCGTTGGATGGCAAGTTTGACCAATCCTACGTTCCCAGCGCAGTGGAACTGGAGGTGGGGCGTGTGGACCTGGCGAACCTGCCCAGCTTCGCGTTGCCCGAGCGTGAGTTGCTGCGGCAGTATTTGAACAAGAATCACAATTTCCGCCACCGCCGGGTGACCGCCCAGCCCCGCGGATTGGTCGCGGACTATTTTGGAGTGGCTTATGGGGAGGCGTTTGCCGCGACGGGCTGGCGTAATTTTGCGGCGTGCTTCGGCGCGAGCAACGTGGTGGCGTCCACCTCGTGGTTCAATAACCAAGCGACCGACCCGGTCCTCTTCGCGTATGGGTGCGGCGGCGGGTCCTACACCAGCGTGGCGGGCCTCGGCACCACCAGTGATTTGGCGCAAACGGATCCGGCGGCGGTGTTCACCCTGCTCTTCGGCAGCTATTTTGGCGACTGGGATACCACCAACAATGTGATGCGCGCGGCCCTGGCCACGCCGAGTTACACGCTCACCTGCGCCTGGGCCGGCCGGCCGCATTGGTTTCTCCACCGCATGGCCCTGGGCGGCACCATCGGCGCCAGCACCCGGCGGAGCCAAAACAACAATTACACCGGCCCGTATAAGCAACTCAACGCCGGTGGTCAGCAGGTGCATGTGGCGTTGATGGGCGACCCGACCCTGCGCCTCCACCCCGTCGCGCCGCCTTCCGCCGTCGCGGCGAGCGCGGGACTGGGGCAGGTTGCCCTGGCTTGGACGCCGGCGGCGCAACCGGTGTTGGGCTATTTCGTCTATCAGGCCACGAACCTGGCCGGCCCCTTCACCCGCGTCACGAGCAACTTGGTGACGGATCCGGCGTTCACGGACAGGGGCCTGGAAGTTGGCGCTTACACGCACATGGTTCGCGCCGTGACATTGGAACACTCGGCCAGCGGCAGTTACTACAACGCCAGTCAGGGTGCGTTTGCCAGCTCAGCGGTGACCTTGGCGCCGCTGACAATCACGAGCCCGCCGGATTCGACGGTGGAACTGGGCGGCGCCTGGTCGTTCCCGATCCCGACCGCCAGCGGCGGAGACGGGGAAGTCAACCTGAGTTTGGTCGCCACCGTCACGAATGTCACCTGTGGCAGCAGCGCGATCGCCACCCGCATCTGGCAGGCCAGCGATGCCACCGGCAACACCTGTCGCGCGACCAACACAGTGATGATTCTCGACACCACCCCACCCACCGTGATTCCCAGCGTTAACAAAACTGTTAATGAGGGGAGTTCCTGGACTTTCGACCGCCCTTCGGCGACAGACCTCAACGGCGAGGTGACCATCATCGTGGTCAGTACGGTGACGAATGTGAGTGGCGGCGGCGACTTCACCGCCACCTGCAGCTGGGAGTTCAGCGATGTCTGCAGTAATGCCAGCACCGGCAGCCAGACCGTCACCGTCGAAAGCGCCGGACCGCCGATAATCACCCTCGAGCTCCGCGATGCCGACGCCTCCGAACTCGGACTCGACACCGGTTTGTTTGTCATTTCCCGGACGGGCGACATTTCCCAACCCTTGAAGGTGCGCCTCAGCTACGGCGGTACGGCCCGCAGCGGCGTGGATTATCTTGCGTTGCCAACGCGAGCCACCATCCCGGCGGGCGCGACCACCCTTGACCTGCTCCTGACCCCGCTGCCCGATACCAAGAATGAGCCGACCGAAACGGTGCGCATCACCCTCCAGGCCTCGAGCGCTTACGTTCTCGGTCCGGTGGTCAAAGCCACCGCATTCATTCAAAATGGGATTCTGTCCACCGTCCGCAGCCTCGCCACCGACGTCATGGCCGCGGAAACCGGATCTGCCCGGGCACGGACGTATAACAGTTCCCCCGGCATAAGATAAGAACCAGCGCGCAGTTGGCGGTTGGTGCGCCAAGGTCAGATTTCGATTCGGCCCGTGAACACAAAGTCCGCCGGACCGGTCAGGCGCACATCGTCAAACCCCGCGCCGTCGTCCTTGAAGCTCACTTCGAGCTGGTCGCCGCCCTGAACTTGGACCTGGACCGGCGAGTTGAAGCCGTGGACGCGCGCGGAAATCAACGCGGCCGCGCTGACGCCGGTGCCGCAGGCGAGCGTTTCACCCTCCACCCCGCGTTCAAACGTGCGCACGCGAATCTGGCTCGCCCCCAACACCTGAACGAAATTCACATTGGTTCCGCCGGGAGCAAAATGGGCATGGCGGCGAATCTCCGCGCCGAGTTGCATGACCATCGCCTGGTCCGCGTCCGGCACATAAAGCACGGCATGGGGGACGCCGGTGTTGAGGGAGTGGATCGTCGTGGCGCCGACCGTCAGGGGGACGGTTTGATGCAGCCGCAAATCCTTGGGCTTGGTCAAATTGACGGTCACCCGGTCGCCCTGGAAACTGGCGGCGATGATCCCCGCCGCAGTCTCGAAGGTGAAATCGCGTTTCGCGCCGGTGACCTGCTGTACGTAGCGACCAAAGCAGCGGGCGCCGTTGCCGCACATTTCCGCCACGCTGCCGTCGCTGTTGTAGAAGTCCCACGCCCAGTCCGCCTCACCGGTGCGCGCCGGCACGAGCAGCATCAAACCATCTGCACCGACCCCGCGATGCCGGTCGCAGATATGAATGACCTGCGCCGGCGTAAGGCGGATGGCTTGCGCGCGATTGTCCACGAGCACGAAATCGTTGCCCGCCCCGTTCATCTTGGTGAATTCCAAAATCATGAGCCGACAGTATAAGCGCCCGCCCAAAGAGCAAAATCAAAATCTGGGGGTGCCCCAAACGCCCGGGGAAATTGTAGATGCACGGCGCGGGGATCTGTCGTTTGCTGCTCGTGGAGTATATGAACGGTAACTCTTTCAACTTGAGGGCGCGCGACCAGTCAAGCGCTGGCGAATCATCGTCCACCGGTTGGTCAGTGGCGGGGGACGTGATTGATCTCGTTTCCTGCTTGCTAGAGTGCGCGGTTGAGCTTTTACTTTGACCGGCAACCAAGTCCGCAAGGATTTATGATTATCTACGCAATCTGCCTGGTCGTTGGACTTCTCTTCACCCTCATCAGTGCGGTCGCCGGGCATTTCTTCGGCGGCGATCACGGCGGGGACGTCGGCACCGGCGGCCACGCGGAAGCGGGCTTCGACAGCAGTGGCGTGCCGGGCATTTCGTTCTTCAGCCCCACGGTGCTGGCCAGTTACATGACCGCCTTCGGAGCCTTTGGGCTCATCTTCAGCAAGATTGAGGCAACTTCAAGCGTCTGGGCCAGCGCGCCACTGTCGCTGCTGGGCGGCGGCCTGGTAGCGGCTGGAATTTTCTGGCTGTTCAACACCATGTTCAAAAAGACCCAAAGCTCCAGCGAATCGCACGTGGCCACGCTCGTCGGACTGACGGCGTCCATCGCCACACCGATCCCGGCGAACGGCGTTGGTGAAATCGCCTACATCCAAGGCGGTTCACGTTATTCCGCACCGGCGCGTTCGGAGAAAGGCGTGGCCATCAACGCCGGCCAACCCGTCAAGATCACTCGCATCATCGGCACTCAGTTTTACGTGGAAGCAGTCAACTAATAGTCGATCAACCAGAAGTCACTTATGAATCTGAGCCCTATCTTTGCCGCCAGCGGCGATATTCCGTGGATCACCATTATCGGCGGTGTCGGCGCGTTGTTTATCGTGCTGTTCATTTTCGCCGGCATCTGGGCCAGCCGTTACACCAAGGTCGGCCCGAACCAGGTACTGGTCATTTCCGGACGCAAACACCGCCTCACCGATCCGGACGGCAACGTGCGCGACATCGGCTTCCGCATCGTCAAAGGCGGCGGTGTCTTTGTGTGGCCGGTGTTTGAGAAGGTGGACATCCTTTCGCTTGAACTGTTGACGATTGATGTGCAGACGCCCGAAGTCTATACGAGCAAGGGCGTGCCGGTAAAAGTGGATGGCGTGGCGCAGGTCAAGGTGAAGGGCGATGACATTTCCATTTCCACGTCGGCCGAGCAGTTCCTCAGCATGGGGGTTGATGAGATCAAGAACGGTCACGCAAGGCGTCGACGACGTCGCCGGTGTCGATCCATCCCCAAGTGCACAGGTACGTGAGTTCGTCGAGGATGACGAGGCGGTACTTGCCGCCGGCGATGGTGTCAGCCGCGACCTTCCACGCCTTCTGGGCGACTTCCTTGTCGTGCTCGAGGTCGGTTGAATCCCACGTGAAACCTTCGCCAAGCGAGTGCCATTCGACCCCGAGTTGACGCCCGATCTTCTCCTCGCCGACTTTCCACTCGCCGCTCTTCACGAACTGCAACACGGCCACCGGCCAGCCCATGGCCACCGAACGCAGCATCACGCCGAACGCGGCGCTGCTCTTGCCCTTGCCGTCGCCGGTGTTGACCAGCAGCAACGAATCGGCGCGGGCCAAACCCTCGGGACGAGGGTCTTCGGTAGGTGGCGCATCGGTCGGTCGATTCATGACGGCACGAACCAGCTGTCGCCGTCGAGGATCCGATCGGCTTGGGTAGGTCCCCATTCTCCACGGAAGTACGGATGCACCGCGCCAGGAGCATCAAGCGCGGGTTGCACGACCCGCCAGGTCTGCTCGACCACGTCCTCGCGGGCGAAGCGGCGAGGCAGGCCGGCCATGGCGTCGTCGAGCAGCCGTTCATACGCTTCGCGGCGCTCACCGAGGGCAGCGGCAAAGTCGACGGCGACGTCGACACTCTGGCTGTCGAGGTGTGGGCCGGGTGTCTTGGCCTGCAACGTGAATGTGACACCGTCGTTCCTGCCCAACCGGAACCGAACGAGGTTGCGCGACGGTGTTGGCCCTCCGGCTTCGTCGAACAGCAGGCTCGGTGGCTCGCGAAACTCGACGACGACCTCGGTGGCCGCCGTTCTCAGTCCTTTGCCACAACGGACCAGCCAGGGCACACCCGCCCAGCGCCACGAGTCGATCTCCAGGCGGGCAGCGGCAAATGTCTCGACCGTGGAGTCGGCGGCGACACCTGGCTCGTCGCGGTAGCCCACGTACTGACCTCGCACCAGCATGGTCGGATCGATCGGACGCATCGCCGCGAACACCTTGGCCTTCTCGTCTTGTAGATAGCTGGAATCGGGGCCGACCGGCGGCTCCATCGCTGCCAGGGCAAGGACCTGCAGGAGGTGGTTCTGCATGACATCACGGATCGCCCCGACGCTGTCGTAGAAGCTGCCGCGACCTTCGACACCGATGGTCTCGCTCATGGTGATCTGCACACTGCGCACGTAGTTGCGGTTCCACACCGGTTCGAGCAACGTGTTCGAGAACCGGAACACCAACAGATCCTCCACGCTCTCCTTGCCGAGGTAGTGATCGATCCGGAAAATGCGTTCCTCGGGGAAGACTGCATGCAGCGTGGCGTTGAGCTCCACGGCACTGGGCAGGTCGCGACCGAACGGCTTTTCGACGACGATGCGACCACGCTCGTTGAGGCCGACGGACGCGAGGGACTGGGCGACGGAGGGGAAAATCGTCGGCGGGATCGCCATGTAGAAGACGGCGTTCTTGCTCTTGTGCCGATCGAGCGTGCTATGCAGGGAGGCCCATGTCTTGTGGTCGCCGTAGTCGCCCTGGATCAGGTCGAGACGTTGCATCAACGAGTCGATGACGGCGGCCTTGGCATCGGGGATGGCGGTGATGATCGCGTCGTGGGCGTTCTGGCAGAACGCCTTGTCGGTCCAGTCGCTGCGCGCCACGCCGATGACCGGCACCTTCAGGGTGCCATGGCGTTCGAGGTGATACAGCGCGGGGAACAGCTTGCGCTTGGCGAGATCGCCGGTGGCACCGAACAGCACGAGCGCATCGGCGGGAGGTTGCGTAGCAACACTCACTTGGAGTGACCTGTCCCTTCAACATGTCCGCCGAACTGAGCGCGCAACGCCGACAGGATCCTGTTGGCGGTGTCGGCCCTGCCCCGAGAGTCGAATCGCTCGTACAGCGCTGCACTGAGCACGGGTGCCGGCACTCCCTCGTCGATGGCTGCGTGCACCGTCCAACGCCCCTCGCCGCTATCGCTGACGCGCCCCTCGAAGCCCTCGAGCATCGGGTCGGCAGCGAAGGCCGCGGCTGCGAGGTCGAGCAGCCAACTCGACACCACGCTGCCACGTCGCCACACCTCACTGATGGCTCCGAGGTCGAAGTCGTACTGGTAGTACTCGGGATGCGTCAGCGGTGCAGTCTCGGCATCTTTCGGCCGATCGGTGGCACCGATGTTGGCCTGCGACAAGATGTTGAGGCCCTCGGCGTACGCCGCCATCAAGCCGTACTCGATGCCGTTGTGCACCATCTTCACGAAATGGCCGGCGCCACTCGGGCCGCAATGCAGCCAACCCTTCTCGGCGGGCACGGGATCACCGGTGTATCCGGGCGTGCGTTCGATGGTGCCGGGTCCGGGGGCGAGGTCGTCGAAGATCGGTGCCATCTCGGCCACCGCGTTGCCGGGCCCACCGGCCATCAGGCAGTAGCCGCGTTGCAGCCCGAACACACCACCGCTGGTGCCGACGTCGAGGTAGTTGATGCCACTCTGCTGGAGAAGTCCGGCTCGATCGATGTCGTCGCGGTACCACGAGTTGCCGCCGTCGATCAGGGTGTCGCCCGGCGACAGCAATGGCGCAAACGTGTCGATCGAGCCGCCGACGTATGCCGCTGGGACCATCAACCAGATGTGCCGTGGAGGAGTGAGTGCGTCGACGACCTGTTGTGGAGTGAGTGCGCCGCGTGCGCCGTCCGCCTCAGCGGCCGCTACGGCGGCCTGGTTGAGGTCGTAGGCGACGCAGTCGTGGCCGGCGCGCTGTAACCGGCGCACCATGTTGGCGCCCATGCGCCCGAGTCCAACCATTGCGATTTGCATGTCCGCAAGGTTGCCACGTTCGGGCGCAGGATACGGTGAGAACCCGATGAACGATCTCGACCGCGATTGTGCCGGTGCGGCCAGCGCTCACCGCCGTGTGATTGCCTCGTTGGGTGATCTGACCGACGACCAGGTGAAGCAGCCGTCGCAGTTGCCACGCTGGACAGTTGGTCACGTCGTCACTCACATCGCCAGAAATGCAGAGGGCCACCTGCGCATGCTCGAGGCCGCAACTCGTGGTGAGATCGGATCTATGTACCCGGGCGGACGCGCACAGCGCGCGAACGACATCGAGGCGGGAGCTCGCCGTTCGGCTGCCGACCTGGTTGCCGACGTATTCGCCACCAATGCACAGCTCGAATCGGCGTGGGCGGCGATGTCAGCGGAAACCTGGACAGGTCGAGGGGTGTCGATAGCGGGGGAGGTGACGATGAGCGATCTGCCTTTCATCAGATGGAGGGAGGTTGCCGTGCACCACGCCGACATCGGAATCGGCTACTCGTGGGCCGATTGGGAACCTGACTACGTGCGGCTCGAACTGGGCAGGCTCACGATGTTGTGGGCCAGCCGTAAACCAATGGGTCTGACCGATCTCCCATCAGCAGCGCTCGGGGTCGGGCCGCATCACCGCGTCGCCTGGCTGCTCGGCCGAGCAGAGATCGACGGCTTGTCCGCCGCGGGGATCATGGGTTGATGCGCTGGAAACGATTTGCAGTCGGCGTGGGGCTGGCGTTTGCCGTGCTCGCGCCTGCCCAACAGGCATCGGCCCACCCCGGTCTCGAGGTCAGTGTGCCGGCGGCTAACGCAGTGTTGGAAGTCGGTCCGCCGAACATCGAACTCGACTTCAACGAGACTGTCGATGCCCAACTCGCCAGCATCCAGTTGTACGACGCGAACGCCATACTGATACCGACCGGCAAACCGGCGCGCATCACGGACGACACCATCGTGCAGGCCTCCGTTCCCACGATCGGCGATGGCGTGTACGTCGTGGTGTGGCGCGTTCCATCTGCCGATGGACACATTGTCGATGGCGTCTTCAGCTTTCAGGTCGGCCTGCAATCGGGCGTGGATGTCGGCGCGCTCATCGACCTCGTCAGCGGCAATGCCGCGGCCACTTCCACCGTTGGCAGGCTCGATACCTCGGCGCGGCTCCTCGCGTTGATCGGCTTGATTGTGGCGATCGGTGGCGGCGCGCTGGCGATCCAAACGTCTGGGGATGAATCGGAAGGTTTCCCCAACCGGACGCTGCTGTGGCTGGCGTGGATGTTCCTCCTCGTCGGCTCACTGGGATCGTTTGGTCTGTACGGCGCGAAGGTGGTGGCGGGCTCGCCGTCTGATGCAATCAAACCGTCGGTGTGGGGCAAGGTCGTCGGCTCACACACGGCGTCGGTGTTGCTCGTGCGGATCGTCCTGGTGGTTGCGCTCGGGGGGCTGCTGCTCGCCTTCGCTCGTCGGGCCGGCGACATGTGGCGCGGCGCCGCGCTGGCCATCAGTACGGCATTGGTGCTGACCTACTCGAGCATCGGCCACGCCAATGCCCAAGATCCTGCAGCGCTGTGGATCGCGATCGACGCCGTGCACCTGACCGCGATAGCGCTGTGGATCGGCGGGCTGCTGATGCTTGCTTTTGGCGCGAGCGCCTGGTTGACCGATCCAGACACCGAGCCCATCGTGCGTCGCTTCAGCGCGACGGCACTTGTTGCGGTTCCCGTGATTGTTGCTACCGGTGTGGCTCAGACGATCAAGCTCGCCGGCAACCTCGATGATGTGGCGAGCACGTCTTGGGGGCGCACCTTGCTGGTCAAGGTCGCAGTTGTCACGGTGCTGGTGGCGATCGCCGGCGTGTCGCAGTGGTTGCTGCGCAACGACGGTCCCGCGGCGTTGAAGCGCAATGTGCTGGTCGAGGCGTTGATCGGCATTGCCGTGCTCGGTCTCACTGCAGCGTTGGTCACACTGCCGCCGCAGCCCGTCGCGGCTTCGAAGGTCTTTACTGCAGCGCTCATATCCGACGGTGTGATCGCCAACGTCACCGTGACCCCCGGCCGCGTTGGGCAGAACGAGATCCATCTGGTGATCACTCCGCCCGGCGGCAACATCGACCCGGTGGTGTCGGCGACGGTGCAAGCCGAACAGCAGGCTGCTGGAATCGACTTTGTGCCGGCGACCATGGAGGCCATTGGCCCGAACCACTACACGGGCACGATCCAGTTGTCGGCAGCCGGTAACTGGAATCTGCAGATCACGATCGCACCGACGCAGGAACAGCTGGTGGTGTTGAGTTCGGTGGTATCGATCCCGAGCTAGGTCTCCGTAGCGGTGGCCTCGATGACGGCTCGCAAGTCGGTTGGCACGCCGGCCGGGTTCCGTTGGAGGTTCTCGGCGACGCGCTTGCCGAGATTGTTCTGGTCGGTGATTGCCCGCACAACGATCGGGCCGAGGCGACCGCCGACGGGTATGCGTCCGGCGGCGACCGCAGCAATCAGGGCGCTCGAGACCTGTGCCGCCATGGGCTGCACCTTGGCCCAGTCGACGTTGTCGGCAAGTGATTTCACGGCTCGTGCCATCTCCCCGGTGCGTTCTGTCGTGGACGCGCGTACTTCGGCCCAGTTGACGCCGCGCAGCGTCTCGGCAACTTCTTCGGCGTCGCTCTCGAGCGTCTCGTCGTTGGCGCCAGTAGCACGGGCTGCGTGCCTCGCCGGCGCGGCGTGAAACAGGTGCTTCAGCGCCTCGAGCTGTTGCCTGGGCGTCGGCCAGACCGGTTCGGCGGGCGAATCGTCACCGGCACGACCAGCGGCGTGCTGGGCCTTCAACGAAGCCGCGATCTCCTTTGCTTTGGCGCCCCACTTCGTCGTCATAACGTCAACGACGTTACCCGGAGTGCAGCCAGGTCTCGGTGAAGTGGCAGGCTCGCTCGATTGTCGCCGCAGCCGAGCCGACAGCAAACGTGGTCACCGACGACGGTTGAGTCGGAATCTCGACGACCCGCAGGCCGTCGGGCGGACGAGCGACGACTGTTCGTCCGTGAGCCTCTACCCCCCAGGTCGATGAGCGCAACACGACGGCAACCGGGTGCTGCGGCACCGCCGCGGGTGCCAACGGTGGTACGGCGATGACCACGACACTGGCCATACCCAAATCGACGGCGACGTCGAGCGGCACATCGGCAACGACGCCCCCATCGATCAACGTGTGGCCGCCGAGTTCGATCGGCGGGAACACACCCGGGAATGCTGAGCTGGCCACGATGGCGAAGACCACGTCGCCGGACTCGAGGACGAAGGGCCGACCTGTGGCCAGATCGGTGGCGATGATCGTCAGCGGAATGGGCGCGTGCTCGATGAGACGAGCACCGAGATGTGTGCGCAGAAAGGCGATGCCGTGCCTGTTGTCGAGAAACGATGCCCGCTTACCAGCGAGTGCCAGCGCGAGTCGTCCAGGATGCACCCGCAACAGGTCTCGTCGCTTCACACCCGCCCAGATCCGCGTCAGCCGGCGCACTCCTTCGGCATCGCTCGACCAGGCGAACAGCGCTGCGTTCATTGCTCCGGCTGACACGCCGATCAGCCGGTCGGGTCGCAGCCCGGCGGCGGTCAATGCGTCGAGCACGCCAACCTGGTAAGCGGCGAGCGCGCCACCCCCAGGTAGGACGTAGGCGAGCGGCCGTGGCAGCGACCGCAGCGTGTCGATCTGCATCGCTGCATTGTGGCGGAGTCAGCGGCAGTACATCACGAGGTGCTTGCCGATGAGGCACATCAGTGCTCCCCTTCATGGTCCCCACGTGCCCCATCCGTCCACCATCGGCGCACTCGACGTCGTGAAGGTCCACTCCGACTTGCCCACGAAGCGTGGCTCGTGAGTGATCGGTTGAAAGTCGGGTGGCGACTCCGGATAGAACATGCCCGTGTACGACGACGATGTTTCTGAAATGAGCTGGGCGTTCTGAGTGGGGTCCTGCACGTCGGGCCCGATCGACACACTGACCTCGGCCGTCGACGTATCGGCCTGGACGATCATGTAGCCGGACATGATCGCTTCTTGTGTCTGGTCGAGCAGCGTCTCCGGACCCTCGTCGCGATCGAAAGCCGACAGCACGTGCACGCTCGACGTGACCCGCACATTCGACAGGTAGGTGATCGTCAACGTCTTGTTCTGGCGCCATCCGACGGGCAGCCCGTCAGAGAAGAATGCCAGGACCTTCAGCAGGTTCGAGGTCACGTCGGCGTGACCAACTGGCTCGTCAGCGCCGGATGCGAATGCGATCGAGGTGTAGTGGGCCCCCGCTCGCCCTTGTGCATCCAATGGGGCAGCCATGGGGACGAGCGTTCCCGACTCGACGCGGCTCAGCACCTCGTCGAAGCTCATCCGACGCGGCACCTGTGGTCCGTATACTCCGGAACGGTCGGTAGTTGGCTCCCAGCCCGGATCGCGCACGTACGTGAACGCCGGCCGTTGCGCGATGTCGGCGACGCCGATCGGGGACCGGCGACACGATGTCATCGCTGTGGAACTGAGGATGTCCTGCACCCGCGGCAGCCATACATCGCCAAGCGTTCGGCAGGTGCCGCTGAGGCTCCTCATCGCGTCGGCGGTAGCGGCATCGTCGCTGCGAATGCTGCGCAACTCGTCGACGGCTGCGCCGATGCCGGCTCGCAACGAGTCGAGACGGGTGTGGTCGAACGCCATCAGTCCCACGACGATGCGAGCCGGATGCTCGGAGGCTGACGTTCGAGCTGGTCGGCTCGTCGCTCGAGACAGCGGGCGGCGTCGTTCAGTGTCCGCTGGCTCGCCTGCAGTTGCAGGCGTATGGCCAGTAGTGCGTCGCTACACGACCGCGGCGTGGGGCCGACCCATGTGTCGGGTCCTGCCAGGTTGTGCAAGGTGAGGGCTCGACTGGCGCCGATTGTGGCGGAGATGCGACGCACGTGTGCGGCTCTCGCTCGGAGTTGCTCGACCTGCGCTGTTGTACTCATTCACCTCATGGATGCGCACCGACGACGTCAGAGCGGAAGGTCATCCGAGCGACGCGAGGCGGCGCACGATGACGTGGTGAGGCTTCTGGGTCTGTTCGTCGATGAAGCCGTCGCCTTCGATGGTGAAGCCATGGCGCAGATAGAAGGTCAGCGCGGCATCGCGGGCGCGGGCCCACACCAACGACGTCAGCCTCGAGGCCCGAGCGCAGCCCGCCTCGAGCAGAATCGCGCCCACACCGTGGCCTTGAATGTGTGGGGCCGTGGCCATCCCTCGGAGTTGCACGGCAGCCTCGTCGAGGTGCGGGCGCGGTATCCACGTGGAGATGGCGACGATGCCGACCGAGTCGCGTACGCCGAGGTGCACGGTGCCAGGCCAGTCATCCTCGGCAAAGGTGACGGTCCTGCTCGGCGTATCGGCGCGTAGCACGACGAGTCGCAGCGGATGAGTTTCGTCCGCCGCCAGCTCGACCACGGTGTAGTCAGGCACACGTCGTTGGTCACCCATCGGGGCGACCGTACCCGATGGGTGCCTGGGTGTTCGATGTATCAGCCTCGCCCGTTGGCGACTCCAATGACGACACAACAGAAGGAACTTCGATGTATTCGAGGATCGTGGTTGGCACGGACGGAACCGATCGTTCGCTGATAGCGGTAGATCACGCTGCTCGTTTGGCTGCGGCATTCGCGGCAGAACTGCACGTTGTGGCCGCGGCATCACCCAGCGATGCAACCAATCAGTCGCCCGAAGCGATGAAGGCAGTGATGGCCACATTGTCGGATGCGTCGGCGAAGACGGCGGCGAAGATTGGCCACGATGCCAGTAAGCGCCACGGCGTCCGCGTCGTCGAGCATCCACACGTTGGCGAGCCGGCCTCGGTGCTGATGGCCGTTGCCGACGCCGTCGACGCCGACCTGATCGTGGTCGGCAACAAGAGCATGACCGGCCGAATTCGCAAGTTCACCGGCTCGGTCCCCAGCCGGCTCGCTCACCAATCACGACGCCCAGTCCTGATCGTGCACACCGGCTGAGTCAATGTAGGTCGCTCCATTGCATCACCCTGGTGGCCAGCGCGGACGCTTCGTCAGCGTCGTGTGTGACCAGGACCGCCGTGGTCTCGGTGACGCGCAACACGTCTCCAAGTTCGGTGATGAGCCGATCGTGGAGCTCGCGGTCGAGACCGGTCAGAGGTTCGTCGAGCAGCAACACGGCGGGGCGCGGAGCCAATGAGCGGGCGAGCGCCACGCGCTTCTTCTCACCTCCGCTGAGTCGATCAACGCGTCGGCTTCCAAAGCCATCGAGGCCGACGATCGTCAGAAGTTCATCGACGCGATCGGTGATCGCTGCTGACGGCCAGCGCCGCATCCGTGGCCCGAACGCGATGTTGGCGGCAACGTCGAGGTGCGGGAACAACTGTTCATCCTGAAACATCATCCCGATGTTGCGGAGGTGCGCCGGCCGATTGGTGATATCGACACCATCGAGTGCCACCACGCCGGAGTCGGGCCGCATCAGGCCGGCGACCACCCGCAACAGGGTGCTCTTGCCCGCGCCGGACGGGCCGAGTATGGCGACGACCTCGCCGTCGTCGACGTGCAGCGACAACCCATCGATCACCGCGCGCTCGTTGAATCGCACGTCAACATCGATGACGTCAAGCATCATCGTGACCATGCGGACCGAGTCGCTCGTGCGTGCCAGAGGCCATCACGATGGCGGTTGTCACGACCAGCAGGATCGTTGCCATCGCGAACGCCTGTGCCCTCGGCAAGCCCCCAGCTCTTCCGAGCAGACGTCCGATCGCGATCGGAAGCGTCTCGCTACCGGACCGGGTCAGGATCGAGGTTGCACCGAACTCGCCGAGTGAGATCGCCGCCGAGAATCCCGCGCCGGCGAGCAGCGGTCGGCGTAGGGCGCGAGCATCGACCTGCCACCAGGTTCGGACGGGCGTTGCCCCCAATGTGGCAGCGGCGGCGCGCAGGTCGCGCGGAATGGCTCTCAGCACGCCGAGCATGGCGCGCACCACAAAGGGCACGGCTACAAGCGCGTGGCCGAGTGGCACGAGCCACCACTGTGCTCGCCAGTCGAAGGGCGGCGTGTCGAAGGTGATCAACATGCCGAGGCCGATGGTGACGGCCGAGGTGCCGAGCGGCAGCATCAGGCCGGCGTCGAGCAGCTTGCCGACTCTCGGAGAAGTGCTGATCGTCGATGCCGCAAGGAAGCCGATCGCCGTCGCGATCAGCGCGGCCACGACCGCAAATCGCATCGAGGCAGCAATCGAGCCCACTGGGTCGACACCGAGACCAGCACCCGGACGCGCTTCGGTGCGCCCGAGCTGCGTCCATGCCGACAACGACCAGCCCGTGCCGACCTTGAACGAACGACTCACGAGAGCGAAGATCGGCGCACCCACGAAGAGGCCAACCGAACCACCGACCATGCCGACCATCAGGCGCTCGCCGCGGCTGCGCGGCCGGCGTCGCGCCGTGGCACCATGTAGTTCGACCGCGGCGCGTCGTTGCCGGCGCATCGACCACACGATCACTGCGCCGAGCAGCCCGAGTTGCAGCGCCGACAGAGCTGCAGCACCCCTGACATCGCCGAGTTGCGTGGCTCGTCGGGCGATCTCCACCTCGAGCGTCGGGTGCGTCGGCCCGCCGAGCAATGTGGCGACACCGAACGATGTGAAGCTGAACAGGAAGATCACCACAGCGGACGACCACAGCGCCGGCCCCAGCAACGGCAGCATGACCAGTCGCGCGGCGCGGGCGGGGGACGCGCCGAGAGTGCGAGCTGCGCCGACCAGGTCATGCGGAATCACGGCGATCATCGAGCCAACGAGGCGAACAACGACGGCGAGGTTGAAGAAAACGTGCACCACGATCATCGCCTGCGCCGTTCCGTGCCACGACTCTGGAAGCAGGGCCAGAAAGGCCGCGCCGACAACTACGGTCGGTAGTACGAAGGGCACCGTGGCAGCTGCCATCAACGCCCGGCGTCCACGGAAGCTGTAGCGGGCCAACACAAACGCTGGCAGCATTCCCGCGACGAGGGTCAACACTGTGCTCGTCGCGGCTTGCCACGCGGTGAACCACGTGATCGCTGCAGCGTTCGTGAATGGCGAAGTACCGCCGGTTCCGGTTCGCAAGGCGGTCCACAGCAGCGTTGCCACCGGCCATGCGTACAGCGCCGAGATGAACAGCACCGGGGCTGCCGCGAGGACGACGACGAACCAGCCTTGCGGGCGGTTCAGCGCAGCACGATGGTCGTCCACTCGTCCTGCCACTGCTGCCGGTTCGCGGCGATGTCTGCTGGGTCGATTGTCAAGGTGGACGCCGGGACGGCAGCGAAGTTGGTGAACTCAACCGGCAGCGTTGCATCTATGCGCGCTGGGTAGACGAACAGGTTCAGCGGCAACTCGTTCTGGAACGACGGGCTGATCAAGAAGTCGACCAGTTTGCGAGCCTCGGTCTCGTGTTCGGTGCCGCGCAACACGCCAGCGAATTCGACCTGCCGAAAGCATGTCGATTCCACGACTGCCGTCGGCGCGTCGGTGCGCGGGGGATCGGCGAAGATCACCTCGGCCGGCGGACTCGAGCCGTAGCTGACGACCAGGGGTCGCGTGCCCGTCGACCCAGCTGCGCCACTGAATTCCTCCTGGTACGCAGTGGTCCAGCCGTCGACGACTTTCACGCCGTTGGCCCGCAACGACGTCCAATAGTCCTTCCAACCGTCGTTGCCCGCATGAGCGATCGTGGCCATCAGAAAAGCCAGACCCGGCGACGATGTCGACGGATTCTCGACAACCAGGAGATCTCTGTAGTCCGGCTTCAGTAGGTCGTCGAGGCTCTCGGGCGGAGGCACATCGTTCGTTTTGAACCAGTCGATGTCGTAGTTGATGCACACGTCGCCGAAGTCGACTGGCGTCAGCTCATGTCCCGGTACCAGGGCCGTGAGTTCGGCAGCGATCGCGGGTAGTTCGGTGGGTTCGTACGGGGTGAAGACGTCGCCATCGAGCGCAGCAGACAGCAGTGTGTTGTCGACGCCCCACATCACGTCGCCTTCTGGGTTGCCGGCAGTCAACCGTGCCTTGGTGACCATCGTGCCGGCATCACCGGCGACGGCGACCTTCACGACAATGCCCGTCGATCTGGTGAACGCATCGAGCGCAGCGTTGAGGCTGGTGTCCGCTGGCGGAAACGAGTCGTACACGACCAGGGTGATTGCCGCCGGCTGGTCAGACGCAGAGTCCGAACCGCAGCCACCAGCGATCGCAATCAGAGCAACAACAGCGAGTGCACGTTTCATGGAACCACCACGGTGAGGATGCCATCGGTGACGGCGACGTACAGAAGTGCGGTTGACTCGTTGCTGATCCCGCGAGTGCTCGACGACTCGAGCGTCGCGTCACTCAACGGCCATCGAGCACCCGTCACCTCGACACCTCCGCAGGGTCCGTGCAGGGCCAGCAGGGAGAACGACGAGTCCTGTGGGAGGTCGAGGGTGACCGAGTGTCGCGAATGGATCACGTGAACGACGGTGTCGTCGAGCACCAGTTGGATCGTCTCGAGGCGGCCGAGCGCAGGGTTGCCGAGCGCGGCGAGTGTGCCGAGCGCGTGATCGAAGCGATCACCCGCAGCACCGAGAACAAGTAAGTCGGTGGCGTCGGTAGCTGCTGCCCGAACGAGGGCCAACTCGGTGTCGGTTGCGCCCTTGTCGACAGGATGTTGCTCGATTTCCAGCTCGTGGGCGTACGCCCACATCCTCCCGTGTGCAGAGATGCTGTCAAGGTCGCCGACCAATACGGTCGGTCTCAAGCCGGCTGCGACGGCGTGATCGAGACCGCTGTCGGCGGCGATGACCGTTGCAGTGGGCAGTACGTCGGTGACAGCCCGCGGCGACAGTGGGCCACCGCCGACTACCACCACCACTTGCGACATCGCATCCCTCCGCTGGCATTACCCAGATCAGGTTCCGGTCGGTGGCGGCGCCCACCCTCTCAGCCCGTCGATCCTGCGAGCTCCCCGTTTTCGGTCTCCAGTAGCCTAGCCGTGCGCCGCTGGGTCTGCACGACGACGGTGGCAAGCCCGAACACCACCATGGCCATTCCCAGGAGTTGCAGCGCCCGAATCGACTGGCTGAGGAAGATCGCCGACCATACGACTGCCAGGGCTGGCTGACCGACCTGCATCATCGACATGATGCCGATCGGTACTTTGCGTTGGGCGAACACGATCAGTCCATGGGCGACGACTCCAGTCAGCAGCGTCAACACCACGATGTAGATCATCGCTCGAGTGTCGAATCTGCCGATGTCGCCGTTGATCGTGACGAACGGCAGCGTGGTCAGTGTGGCGATGGGCAGAGCCGAGGCCATCAGTGTCGCCACGCTCATGCCCTTGCGCAACTGGCGGCTTGCCAGCAGATAGCTGCACCACGACACGAGCGACAACACGGCCAACCCGTTGCCGGTCCACGTCGCTGCGCCGCGTTTCGGGGCGTCGAACAGCACCAGCGCCAGTCCCGCGATCGAGATGAGTCCGAACAGTGCGGCACGACGGTCGACCTTCTCGTGGAACAACAAGGCACCGGCGGGCATCAACAACAATGGAGCGAGTGCGCTGATGAACTCGAGATTGGCCACGCTGGTTCTGGTGGCGGCCGTATAGAACAGCAAGATGTTGAGCCCCAGCACGACACCGGTGACCATCGCCCGTCGCCACTCCTGACGCGTCACGTAGTGACCTTCCTTGAGGCGTAGCAGCGCTGTCCAGATGATGCTGGAGCCGAGCATTCGCCAGAATGCGATGGTTGGCCCGGGTGCACCCGCTTTTCGAATGATCGTCGAACTGGCGCTGAATGTCACCACAACCGCCACCATCGCCACGAGGCCGATGGGACGGGCGTGACGTACCGGACCGCGGGCACCGCTCATGCTACGTGCTGCCGGCGAATGTCGGGTTCGATGTAGATCGCTGTTGCTTTCGGCACGGCTGCTCGCACAGCGGTCTCAGCCTGGTCGATGGCCTCGGCGAGTTGCTCGATCGACAGCGAATGCTCGAAGTCGATCTTCACGGTCAGTAGCAGGTTGTCGGGACCGAGATGCATGGTCCGCATGTGGATGATCGAGTTGACGCCGGCGGACGACTCGAGGCAGATGGCGAGCAGCAGGATGCCGAACGCCACGGCTGCGTTCTCGACTTCGCGTGGATGTCGCAGTTTGTTGATGCCCTCGTAGAGCGCGAACAATCCACCCATGCTGAACAGCACCAGGGCCACGACAAACGCCCAGAAGTAGCGCTCGGGGCCGTACCCGAACGGGTGGGCCTGGTCGGCTGGTCGCTTGCCGCGCTTGGAGCCGAGCATCAGCAGCGCCTGGTTACCGGTGTCGGCAAGCGAGTGAGCGGATTCGGCGAGGAGGCCTGCCGATCGTGTGATCAAGAACCCGGTGAACTTGGCGATCGCGATGCCGAGATTGGCGAAGAACGCGGCGATGATTGCTCTCCGGCTGCCCTCTTGCATAGGCGCAAGGTTGGCATCGCCGTCAGCGAATCACCAAGGGAGCAATCACATGAATCAGCTCGACGGTCGCGTTGCATTGGTCACCGGAGGCGGCAGGGGCATCGGCCGCGGTATCAGCGAGTTACTGGCCGCAGAAGGTGCCAGCATCGCTGTGAACTTCCGCCGCGACGCCGACGCGGCCGCCAGCACGGTTGCGACCATCCGCGCCGCCGGTGGTGTGGCAGTTCCGTTTCAGGCATCGGTCGACGACATCGACGCGTGTGCCGCGATGATCGACGCTGTCGTCGCTGAGTTCGGGGGGCTCGACATCCTCGTGTGCAACGCAGGTATCGCTTCGCGCGGCAACGCGGTCGCTGACACCGACCCGGCCGAGATGATGCGCGTCGTCGCGGCACATGCGTTCGGGCCTCATCACCTCGCACGTCTGGCCATGCCACACCTGCGAACTCGCGGGCGCGGCGACATCGTGATGATCTCGTCGATTGCCACGACGAACTACTCGGCCAATGGTGCGCCGTACAACATGGGCAAGGCGGCGATGGAGGCCCTGGCCTTCACTCTCGCCAAGGAGGAGCGTGCCAACGGCATCCATGTCAACGTTGTCGCGCCCGGCCTGGTCGAGACGGATATGGGTGTTCGCTTGGCGCGCTCGTTCACCGGTAACCGGAGTCTCGAAGATCTGCGCTCGCTCGACGCCGTGTCGCCGTTCGGCCGTGTGTGCCAACCGCTCGATGTAGCCCACGTCGTGCTCTGGCTGTGCAGCGAGGGTGCCGCGTACATCACCGGACAACGCATCGAGTGCAACGGCGGTGGTGTTTGATCATGGCGATAGCCTTACTGCTGTGAGTCCACTTGCCGCAGAGGCCGCGCAGACAGAAGTTGGCCAGATCATCTCGGTCACACCCGAGGCATTGCAGGAATTGGTGAAGCTGCGCGACAGCGAGCCGGAGGGCGATCGTCTCGGGTTGCGGCTCGAGATCGTCAGCAATCCAGGTGAAGACTTCAAGTACGACCTCAGCTTCGACATCGTCACCAAGGCCGCGTTCAGCGACGAGGTCCGTACCCATTCGCTCCCCGACATCGGAAGCATGAAGGTCATCATCGCCGCTGCGGCCATCGATCTGCTCGAAGGTGCGACGCTCGATCACACCGCTACCCAGGGCCTGGTCCTGCGCAACCCCAACAAGCCGAAGGCTCCATCGGTTGACGGACTGACATCGAACGACGCGTTGAGTGCCGAGGTCGAAGCGCTGATCAAGACCGAGGTCAACCCGGCGCTCGCTGCCCACGGCGGTTTCGTCTCGTACGTCGGTCACGATGGTGAGGGCACTGCGTACCTGACCATGGGCGGCGGTTGCCACGGATGTTCGATGAGCCGCATGACCATGCTCGATGGTGTACAGACGATGTTGGTCGAGCAGATCCCGGAAATCGAGCGTGTCCGCGATCTCACCGATCATGCGTCCGGCGAGAACCCGTACTATCACTGACCCTGACGAATTCGACGATCTCCCGCTGCAGAACATCGCGCTCGCTGTCGAGCGTGGCCACGTGACCACTGCGACGTAGCCGCAGTCGTTTCACCTCGCATGGCAACGCATCGGCGATCACGTCCGACGACGCTGGGTCGACCACATCGTCGCAGGCGCTGGTCACCAACAACACCGGCCGGTCGACTGCCGACAGATCAATCGACGCGATGCCTTCGGTCATGGTCCTGACGGCCTCGATGGGCAGGCGCTCGTAGGCGATTTCACCGACCGTCGATGCAGCGACGTCGATCCAAGCCTGACCGCGGCTCGCTCGCCAGTCGAGTCCGTCGAGAGCGTCAGGGTCGGCGGCAAAGGGGTTGATGCACACCACGGCGAGACACCGGTGTTCGGCAGCGAGTTGCAGGGCCAGGCCTGCCCCCATCGATTGCCCGACGACGACGTCGGCTTCCCACGCGCGGGCGGCCTCCAGCCAGTCGGCCCAGGTGATCCCGGCAAGATCGGCGGGGTCGGTGCCATGCCCCGGCAGTGTCGGCGCCAGCGTGGTGAACCCGGCGTCGCTGCAGGCGGCCACGATCGGCCACATCGTCGCACCGGTGCCGCCCAAGCCGTGCAGGCACAGCACCCGCGTCATCGATGGAGGGCGTTGGTGAGATCGCTCACCAGATCGGCCGTGTCTTCGAGACCGACCGAAATTCGCAGCAGACCTTCGCTCACACCCATCGCCGTGGCCTCCTCGACAGTGAGACTGGCATGAGTCGACGTCGCAGGATGACAGACCAGGGTCTCGGGGCCGCCGAGCGAGGTGGCGACTCGGGCGAGTTGTAGCGAATCGATGAAGCGCTCGGCCTTGGCGCGTCCGCCGGACAGTTCGATGGCCAGCACCGTGCCGCCGTGGCGCATCTGACGCTTGGCCAGATCGAACTGCGGGTGCGAGACCAGGCCGGGGTAGTGCACCACGGCGATCGAGGGTTCCTCGACGAGGACCTCGGCGATGTGCAATGCAGACGCCGCCTGGTGGGTGGTGCGCACCGCCAGTGTGCGGATGCCGCGGATGGCGTTGAGTGCATCGTACGGTGACGGTGTCGAGCCGTGCAGCACCGAGTACGCCCAGATGGCGTCGATGAGTTCCTGCTCGCCGGATATGACTCCCAGCGTGGCGTCGTTGAGGCCGGCAATACCTTTAGTGGCCGAGTGCAACGACAGGTGCACGCCGTGCGCCAAAGGCTGCTGGCCGAGTGGGGTGGCGAAGGTCGAGTCGACCACCGTGATCGGTCCGCGTAGTGAGCCGAGTTCGTCGAGATCTACCAACTCGAGGCGGGGATTCGACGGGGTCTCGGCCAACGCCAACATGGTGCGACCGGGTCGGACGGCCGCGCCGAAGGCCCCGGGTTCGGTGCCATCGATCAAGGTGGTCTCGATGCCCATCCGTTGACACGGGCCTTGCAGGAAAGCCAGCGTGCCCGCGTACAACTGACGCTGGGCGACGATGTGATCGCCGGAGGAACACAAGGCGAATACGACGGTGGCGATCGCGCCCATACCCGAGGCGAATGCGAGGGCGTCGTCCGCCCCTTCGAGCGTGGCGATCGCCTCTTCGAAAGACCGGACGGTTGGGTTCGAGTAGCGGCTGTAGAACTCGCCGGCACGTGTGGCCGTCGCCCGTCGGTTGGCGTCGGCGAGGCCATCGGATTCCCACGTCGTGCTCGCCCACAACGCCGGCGCCAGCGAGGTGCGACTATGGGCGCGCCCAGCCGTGATGGCCCTCGTGGCCGGCTGTTGGCTCTCGCTCATCGGACTAACGCTACGTGGTTCGCCCCGCCTGTTCCTACCGAGTTGCCGACGCATCATCGGCCCACACCGTTTGATGACTCACGCCCCCCGCTGCGGGGCCGCAACCATCAAACGCCGATGTAGCCGACGATTAGCCGAGGGTGGCGATGTGGTGGTGAAGCAGGCCGTTCGAGGAGATGGCCGAGTCGTTGAGATAGGTGCGCTCACCGTGACGGTCGGTGAATGTTCCACCGGCCTCCTCGACCACCACCATGACGGCGGCGAGGTCGTACGGCGCCAGTCCAATGGCATCGATGGCCAGATCGATGGCGCCCTCGGCCACCAGCATGTGCTGCCAGAAATCGCCGAAACCGCGGGCACGGTAGGCGCCTTGCTGCAGAACGACCAGCTTGTCGGTGAGGCCGGCCTCGTCCCATCCACTCGAGAACGTCACGCACACCTGGGCCTCATCGAGCAGCGCAATGGTTGAAACTCGGCACGGCCTGCCATCGGCGAATGCACCGAGGCCTGATGCGGCCCACCAGCGCCGACCGAGCGCAGGCGCAGAGACAACGCCGACCAACGGACCATGATCTTGATGCGTCAGGGCGATCAGCGTGGCCCACACCGGGATGCCGCGCACGAAGTTGGAGGTGCCGTCGATCGGGTCGATCACCCATCGCCATGGCGAATCAGCGTCGCCGGCAACACCGTGCTCCTCGCCGAACAACCCATCGTCGGGGCGTCGTGCGTTGACTTCACGGGAGATCGCGGATTCGGCCTCACGATCGGCCTCGGTGACCTCTGTACGATTGGCCTTCCAGCCGAGGTTGAACGATCGTTGTTCGTAGTACGGCAACGTGATGGCGTCGGCGATGGTGGCCAGTTCCAAACCGAGAGCGAGATCGGCGGCCAGGTCGCGGTCGATCCTCATTGGGGAAATTCGGGTCGCCGTTTTTCACGCAGGGCGCTGAGGCCTTCTGCGGACTCGGGACCGAGGAAGCTGAGCATCTCGTAAGCCAGCGAGGCCTCGAAGTTGGGGAGCGCCTGCCTCAGCCAGTGGTTGAGCGCTCGCTTGGTCAGCATGATGGCCTCGCGCGGCCCGCGTGCCAATCGTTCGGCGATTGCCAATGCGTCGGGTAGCACTTGGTCAGCAGGCAAGGCTTTCGACACCAGTCCGATTCGCTCGGCTTCGCGTCCGGTGATGAAGTCGCTCGTCATCAAGTAGTACTTGGCCTTGGCCATGCCGCACAGCAACGGCCAGATCGATACAGCATGATCACCGGCGACGACGCCGATGCGAATATGGCCATCGGTGAACTTCGTGTCCTCGTCGATGATCGAGATGTCGGCAAGCAACGCGACCGCGAGCCCGGCACCGACCGCTACCCCGTTGATCGCGCTGATGATGGGCGTGTCGCACTCGATCATCGTTCGCACAATGTCGCCCCCTTCACGCATCGCAGCCATCGTCCGCGCGTGGTTACCGACCTGCAACGAGATCCAGTCGAGATCGCCGCCAGCGCTGAATGCCGTGCCCTCGCCGGTAATGACGACGGCGCGCACCTCTGGGCTGGCGTGGATGTCGGCAAAGATCGTCGCCAGCTCGGCGTGCATCACCGCGTCGGTGGCGTTGAGCTTGCCCGGATTCGACAACGTGATCAGCATCACGCCGTGTTCGCGGTGTTCGATGACCAGCCGCTTGTAGCGGTCGAAGCGATCGTTGGG
Source organism: Ilumatobacteraceae bacterium (assembly GCA_031408175.1). Classification (GTDB taxonomy): domain Bacteria; phylum Actinomycetota; class Acidimicrobiia; order Acidimicrobiales; family Ilumatobacteraceae; genus JAENVT01. The sequence continues at coordinate 477 of JANOJI010000182.1, read as the reverse complement.
CACGGCCCGCACGTTACAGATCGGCGAGGCGGCGACGCACGGTCGAAGCGATGCCGTCGGCGTCGAGTCCGAGTTGGGCCAGAATGCGATCGGGCTTGCCCTGTTGGATGAACCTGCCGGGCAGGCCGAGTACGTCGACGGGCACGTTGCCAGTGATGTCGTGTATCTGATCGGCGATGGTCATGCCGATGCCGCCGTCGCGAATCCCGTCCTCGCATGTCACCACAGCGCGGTGTGTTGCGGCGTCGGCGATCATTGCCGGGTCGAGCGGCGCGCAGGACCGTACGTCCCACACTGTTGCGTCGATGCCGTGCTCGGCCAAACTGACCGCCGCGCTTCTCGCGAAGGTGACCAGCTTGCCGATCGCCAGGATGCACACCGTGCCGTCGCCGCGCCGCAGTTGGTTTGCGTGCAGCCCGACACCGACCTCGAGTTCGCCGACCTGTGGAGCGGTGCCGTTGGGATAGCGGATCGCAA